>NZ_DASTTN010000229.1:0-7829 GCF_035760125.1 Flavobacterium sp. | reverse complement strand
AACCGTGACACTGACCCTAACCGTAACCAGCAACAATGCCTGCGGTTCGGCTACGGCCACATCAACCTATGCCGTGAACGTGGATCCTCTTCCTCAGGCATCTGCCAATGGAGGAAGCCAAACCATCTGTTCCAATGCTTCGGCAACGGTAAGCGGAGCCACTGCATCCAACGGAAGCATCTCTTGGACCCACAACGGAGCCGGTTCTTTGAGTAATGAAACCACACTCACACCTACCTATACTGCGACAGCAGCCGACGAAGGAAAAACCGTGACACTGACCCTAACTGTAACCAGCAATAATGCCTGCGGCTTGGCAACGGCCACATCAACCTATACCGTGAACGTGGATCCTACACTAAAGATTTCAGGTATCCTTAGTGTATGCGTAAATTCCTCAACACAATTAACAGGATCCGCAACTGCTGCTGCATCTGATGCATGGGTATCATCTAATTCGTCAATAGCCACTGTCTCTTCTACAGGAATGGTAACAGGCGTAAATAATGGTACAACTGTAATTACTTTTACTAATAATATTGGCTGTCAAACAACAACAACAATAACGGTAAATGAATTACCCGACTTACCAATTTCAGGAGGTGACATAACAGAATGTATGAACTCTTCAATACAAACTTTAACAGCAATCGCAAATGTACCTGAAGGACAATCCATTGATTGGTATACTTCTATTTCAGGCGGTACAATTGTTCAAAATCCAACACATAATACAGTAGGAAGTATTACTTATTACGCACAAGCTATAAATAACATCACTTCTTGTTTAAGTTCTAGTCGTACTCCAGTTGTTCTAACAATAAATTCATGCTCTATAACAGTAACTAAAGACGGTACTTATCAAGACACTAATAAAGATGGTATAACTAATGTTGGAGATAAAATAATATATAATTTTGTTGTAACTAATACTAGCAATATAACTCTTACTGACATTAAGATTACAGATATTAATGCTAATGTTTTAGGTGGCCCAATTGCATCTCTTGCTCCGGGCGCATCTGATAGTGATACTTTTACTGCATTTCATGAAATTACACAAAAAGATATCGATACTAGGGTTGTTTACAACTTAGCCACAGTTACAGGAACTCCTCCCACTGGATCAAATGTGACAGATACATCTTCTGATCCAACTCCTTGTACAACATGTCCAATTGACCCTATATGTCCAGATTGTACTATCACACCGCTTACACAATCACCTGAAATAACAGTCGTAAAAACAGCTATTACAACCAGTTATAATACCGTTGGAGATGTAATAAACTATACGATAAAAATAAAAAATACTGGTAATGTAACTTTACATCAGATAATTGTAAAAGACCCATTAACAGGGCTCGATACTATTATAGAAGAACTCACTCCAGGAGCAAGTTCAGATTATACACAAAGCTATACAGTAACACAGGATGATTTAAATAATGGCTCGGTTACCAATATCGCCACAGCTGATGGATTAACCCCGAACAACACACCTATCAGTGCTAAAGATGATGAAATTGTGAACGAGAATGCCAATCCAATTGATGCCTTCAATGATAATGCGGGAATAATTGTAGGTGTCAATCAAATTACGGCAAATGTAATCAACGTATTCACCAATGACAAATTAAATGGAGCTGCTGTAAATCAAGCCGATGTTATTCTAACAACTGTAACATCAAATCCTTTCTTGCAAATGAATGCCAATGGTTCAATTGATGTATTACCAAACGCTCCTGTTGGTACACAAACACTGATATATCAAATATGTGAAAAATTAAATAGCACCAATTGTGATTCAGCTACAGTAACTGTGACAATAGAAGCACCAAGTATGACTGTTTCTGGAGAAGGAATTTGTATTAATGATGTACCTTATTTCAGCTATTCAACTACTGCCAATAATTTCACTCCTATAAATGGATTGACATTAACATGGACTGATAGTAATAATAATGTGGTTGCAACTATGGCTAACTTACCATTAAATGGAAAAGTACTATGGCCTGGGGCAACTGTAGATCAAAACGGTAATGGAACTGATTGGCCTGGTTGGTTATTAGTGGATGGAAAATGGATTGAAGGTCCTGATGGTTTTGAAAATCTTAGACCAACTGCTTCAATAACATTTACATTAAATCCTAGCCAAACCATTGTAGTAAATTATCCGCCATCTGATCCATTTTGTACCTCTAGACCAACATTCAAAATTGATGCCGTTAATGACACTGCTAGTACACTTGAAGGGTTAAATGGAGTGAAAAACGTAATAAATGTTTTTACAAATGACACATTAAATACAGAAGTATTAAATCCCGCAGATGTAAAATTAACTGTTTTGATTCCAGATCCACAAGGAGGCATAATTTTAAATACTAATGGAACTGTTGATGTAAAACCAAATACTCCTACCGGTACATATACTTTGACATATCAAATATGTGAAATAGCTGATGCTGGTAATTGTGATTCTGCAATAGTTACCATTAATGTAACAAAGATCCCTCTTCCTATACAAGCGACACCTGATTTATTTAGCGTGGATCAATGTTCTATTGTTGATGCAATCCGTAATGCACTAAGCAACGATTTATTGAATGGTTCTCCGGCAAATATCAGTGATTTTAAATTTAAATTATTGAGTGCTATCGGACAAAATATCAATATTGATGAGAACGGAAATGTAACATTTGTAAATGGTGTAGCAGCTGGTCAATATGTTTTTGATTATCAAGTTTGTGAAGCTGCAAATCCAACAAATTGTGCTACATCGACAATTACTATCAATGTTGCAGGAATTGAACCTGTTACCATAGCAGTTTCACCAGAAAAATTTCCTTGTAACGATGATACAACTAAAGTGAATTTATCTGATTTTCTTCCTGAAGGAACTCCATCAGGCGGAACTTGGATTGATATTGATACTAACCATACGGGAGCATTAGAAGGAAGTTTTCTAAATCCTTTTGGAGTGGCGGTAGGCATTTACCATTTTGAGTATAAAATTACCGGTAATTGTCCAAGAAGCATAATTTTAGAAATGGGAATAAATGCCAAATGCAATGTGCTTCCTTGTGAAACTCTAGTTGTTCACAATGCTTTCTCTCCAAATGAAGATTCACACAATGATTTTTTCAAAATTGATAATGTAGAAAACAATGATTGCTTTAAAAATGTTAAGGTAGAAATATTCAACCGTTGGGGAGTTTTAGTATTCGAAAAAGAAAATTACAACGATAGTAACGCATTTAGAGGAAGATCTGAAGGAAGAACAACAATTAATAAAAATGAAGGTTTACCAACAGGAACATATTTCTATATACTAAGTTACGACGCAATTGATAGTCTTGGCAATACCCAAAAAATCAAAAAAGATGGTTATCTCTATTTGGCAAAATAAATTGAACTTAAAAATACTCTGAGGAGTTCTCCTTGGAGTATTTTTTATCATCTTTAATAAAAAGACTATAATATTAATCAATAAATCCTCAAAACTATACTATTGAAAAATAGTCAATTTAAACCAACAAATAGCTAACTATGAAAACAAAATTATTTTCAATCGTTATGATGTTTACAGCCATTGTAAGTTATGCGCAACAAGATGCTCAATATACTCAATATATGTACAACACAATAAATGTGAATCCTGCTTATGCAGGTTCAAGAGGCGCCTTAAGCTTTTTTGCTTTGCATCGTACACAGTGGGTTGGCCTTGATGGTGCTCCTGTCACAAATACATTGTCTGCAAACACACCATTTAATAATAGTAAATTAGGATTAGGTGTTTCTATAATAAATGATGAAATTGGTCCATCAACTAGTAATTCACTATCAGCAGATATATCTTACACAATTCCAGTGTCTGAATCGTATAAATTATCATTTGGTATAAAAGGAACCGCAAATCTATTTAACATTGATGTGAATAAATTAAATCCAAGCGATCAAAGCGACCCACAATTTCAAAATTTTAACAATGAGTTTTCACCTAATATAGGTGCCGGTATTTATTTGCATTCACATAAAGCCTATGTAGGTTTTTCAGTGCCTAGCTTTATAGAAACAAATGCCTATAATGACAATGATGTAGCAATTTATAAAGAAAAAATGAATTACTACTTGATAGGTGGATATGTTTTCGATTTAAATCCTACAATAAAATTCAAACCTGCTTTCATGACTAAATTAGTGGAGGGATCTCCTTTACAAGTCGATGTTTCCGGAAACTTTATGTTCAATGAAAAATTTGTGGTTGGTTTAGCCTATAGATGGAGCGCTTCAATGAGTGCAATGGTTGGTTTCCAAGTTTCTGATGCTTTCTATATTGGATACAGTTATGATTTTGAAACTACAGAACTAGACAATTATAACTCTGGTTCCCACGAGATCTTTCTACGTTATGAAGTATTTAAGAAAAATAGTAAAATGGTGACTCCTAGATTCTTCTAATACATTAAAATATTTTACCTTTTTAATGGATAAGAAGATTTAGATCAAATCTTAAGTACTAAATAAAAAGCGTTTAATTTTTTAAAAAAATATTATGAAAAATAAAATACTACTTTATACTGTAATTGTAAGTTTATTTTCATTCAATTGTTGGACACAAAAAAAAATAGAAGAAACTAAAGTCAATTCAAATAGTAAGAATGAAAAAACTAATAAAAAAATAAAATATTACCATGTAGAAGAAACAAGTCCATTGAAATTTGGAGGTTTCAAAACTGTATACGATGTAAGGGATCCTAAACTAATTCGGACTTATGATTTAGGTCCAAATAATAAAAGAACAATAACACCTGTATATGAGGATGCAGTAATAGTTGAACACGCTGAGCCTACTCTAAAATCATCAGATTCTCTGAAGAAAATTAAAAGTTCAGTAATATCAATCTCTGATAAACCCAAAAAAACAGACTCATATGCTTATATTGATATTATCAAAACTTATGAAAGAGTCTCAGATAAAGGCTACGAGTCAATAGATATGTTGAAAAAAGTAGGCAATTCTTATTTTTTCAATGATGAATTAGAAAAAGCAGAAAAATGCTATGGCAAATTATTCAGTTTGACTACTGATTTGGAACCTGAATATTATTATCGTTATTCTATAGCTTTAAAAGCAATGGGTAAAACAGAACAATCCGACGAATTTTTTAAAAAATTCAATCAATTATCTAGTAACAAAACTAGTAAATAATGTTAACAATAATCAAGAAGACAATTATAGATCTCTAAAAATAATTATTATGAAAAACATTACAGTACTTTACCTAACGATATTTTGCTTTGCTTCATTCAGCAATTATGCTCAAAAAGCCAAAGTATCGAGTGCAGATAAAAAATACGATAATTACGCCTATATTGACGCAATAAAAACATACGAAAGAATTGCCGAAAAAGGATATCAATCACCTGAGATGTACCAAAAATTAGGTAATGCATATTTCTTTAATTCTGAGTTAGATAAGGCTGTAAAATGGTATGACCAATTATTTGTCTTAACAACAGATGTTGACCCTGTATACTATTATAGATATGCTTACTGTCTTAGATCTGTAGGCGATACCAAAAAAGCCGATGAAATGCTTAAAATCTACAATGAAAAATCAGGAAACGATAAAAAAGGTGAAATTTATATTCAGGAAGTAAATTACTTAGATAAAATTAAAGCCAATTCTGGAAGATATAAAATAAAAGATGCTGGAATTAATACTAAGTATTCTGATTATGGAAGTTCTTTTTATAATGAAAGTAAACTTGTTTTCACATCTTCAAGAGATACAGGAAGCTTGGGGCAAAGAAAACATACATGGACTGATCAATACTTTACAAATTTGTATGAATCAGATTTAACTGGTGATTCATTAACTCCTTCCAAAACAAGTAAATTCTCAAAAAGCGTAAAATCTAAATTCCATGAAGCCAGTGCAATTTTCACAAAAGATGGTAAAACTATGTACTTTACAAGAAACAATTATTTGGATGGAAAAAAAGGAAAAGATGAGAATAAAGTTACTCTAATAAAAATATATAAAGCCAGTTTTGTAAACGATGATTGGGGAAATGTTACTGAATTACCATTCAATAGCAACAATTATAACACAGCACATCCAGCACTTAGTCCTGATGAGAAAACATTGTATTTTGTTTCGGATATGCCTGGAACCATCGGTGAATCCGATATCTTTAAAGCTAGCATCAATAGTGATGGTAGCTACGGAAGTCCTGAAAATTTGGGTAAAATAATTAATACTCCGGGAAAAGAAACATTTCCATTTGTAAGCGATGAAAATGAAATCTATTTTGCTTCCGATACACACTCTGGACTTGGTGGTTTGGATATTTTTGTCTCCAAACTTAATCCAGATGGAACTTTCGGTGAAGTACAAAATGTCGGAGCCGATGTCAATTCTCCAAAAGATGATTTTGCCTATTTAATAAATACCAAGAATCGAATTGGATTTTTCTCTTCTAATAGAGATGGAGGAAAAGGGTATGATGATATATATCAATTTTTGGAAACTAAAAGACTTATGCCTAAATGTAAACCTGAATTAAATGGAGCCATAACAGAAATGGTTTCTGCAAAAGTCCTGCCAAATTCCAAAGTAACTCTTTATAATGATCAACATAAAATAATCAGTAGTGTTGACTCTGATTCCAATGGTAATTATTTATTCACTAATTTAGAATCCAACAAAACATACAGCGTTAGAGCCGAAAAAGAAGATTATACCACTACAGAGAAAACAGTTACAATAGCTGAAAACGATTGTAAAACTGAATTAAATTTAGCTTTTGAAAAAGCTTTATGTAAAGTGGCAGTAGGTGATGATTTAGGCAAATGCTTCGGAATTAAATGGATATTTTTTGACTTTGACAAAGCCATTATTAGAGACGAAGCCGCCCTGGATTTAGCAAAAATATTGGATGTAATGAACCAATATCCAAATATGAAAATTGACATTCGCTCCCATACTGATAGTCGTGGCTCTAGCAAATACAATGAAGGATTATCGGACAGAAGAGCAAAATCAACCAAAGACTGGTTAATTAAAAATGGTGTCGCTCCAAATAGACTAACCAGTAAAGGTTATGGAGAAAATAAATTGATTAATAATTGTTCTGATGGGGTAAAATGTACAGACGATGAGCATCAACAAAATAGACGAAGTGAATTTATTATAACAGCTCTATAATTATCATTAATCATAAAAACAAAAAAACTACCATTTAGGTAGTTTTTTTGTTTTTATCATGCTTTGATTTTAAATCTTAACAAAGATATTGGTATAATATTTTTTTCCCGTTACAGGATTTTCTCTGATTGAAATACCAAAATGTGTAAAATCGCCTTCTATATTTTTTTTGTGGCCTTCACTTCTTAACCAAGCATCAAATGCACCTTGGGCACTATTATAATTGTAAGCTATATTTTCACTTACATTTTTGGCATTTAAAACTTTCATAATATTTGATGAACGTGCCTCAAAATCATTATGATTTACAACATTATTGGCAATCATATAATTATCATGTTCTTCTGATTTATATGAAACGTGATTAATTTTTTCCAAGGCATTCAAACCTATGCTTACTCGATAATTATTAATCAAAGCCATTGTTTCTAATTCTGCCGGACTATATTCATAGTTCAATACAATTGGTAAGTTTTCTGAAGTTTCTTGAGAAGAAGTATCATCAGCAGTACAAGAAACCATAAAACTCAAAATTGCCACAAATATAGACAAACGAAGTATTTTCGATTTCATAATAATAGTAGTTTAAGTTTAAAGTAGATTGTGGGGCAAACT
>NZ_DASTTN010000228.1:0-8406 GCF_035760125.1 Flavobacterium sp. | reverse complement strand
TTTGAAGTCGATTATGACCGAATAATATTCTCCTCGGCTTTTAGAAGTTTACAGGACAAAACACAGGTGATTCCACTTTCCAAAACCGATTTTGTGCATACTCGTTTAACGCACAGTTTGGAGGTTTCGGTTGTTGGACGTTCTTTGGGACGATTGGTTGGAAAAAAAATATTGGAAAAATATCCTTATTTGCAAGAAGTTCATGGTTATCAGATGAATGATTTCGGAGCTATTGTGGCGGCCGCATCTTTGGCGCACGATATTGGTAATCCTCCTTTTGGACATTCGGGAGAAAAGGCAATTGGTGAATATTTTTCGATAGGAAATGGCCTTAAATACAAAGATCAACTGTCAGCCAAAGAATGGCAAGATTTGATAGATTTTGAAGGGAATGCCAATGGATTTTCGGTTTTGAACAGTTCGCGTCCAGGTGTTGAGGGAGGAATTAGACTTTCCTATGCTACGCTTGGTGCTTTTATGAAATACCCAAAAGAGAGTTTGCCTAAAAAACCAACTAAAAACATAGCCGATAAAAAATATGGCTTTTTTCAAACCGATAAAGCTTTTTTTCAGGAAGTCGCTTCCGATATGGGGATGATTACCAATAAAACAGGAAATGATATTGGTTTTGAAAGACACCCTTTGGCTTATCTTGTGGAAGCTGCCGATGATATTTGCTACACCATAATTGATTTTGAAGATGGAATCAATTTAGGTTTGGTTTCAGAAGATTTTGCTTTGGAATATTTAATCAAATTGGTGAAAGACAGTATTGATACTTCAAAATATAAGACATTAGAAACCAAAGAGGACAGAATCAGTTACTTGCGTGCGCTGGCTATCGGTAGTTTAATTAACGATGCCGTGAAAGTGTTTGTTGAAAATGAAGAGGCAATCATGCAGGGGAAATTTCCTTTTGCCTTAACGGACAAAAGCAAGTACAAAGCCCAGATGGATGATATCATCAAGATTAGCGTCAAGAATATTTACCAAAGCCGTGAAGTGGTGGAAAAGGAGATTGTGGGATACCAAATCATACAAACGCTTTTGGATAAATTCGTAACGGCTTTCAATAATAAATTCGAAGGAAAAATGTCCAATTATGACAATCTTATCCTGAAGATGTTGCCCGAAAAACATCATTTGGAAAAAGAAAATCTATACGAAAGATTGCTTCATATTTGTCACTTTGTTTCAATGCTGACAGATGGAAATGCATTACTGTTTTACAAAACAATAACCGCTGCAAAGAGTTAGTTGAAAAATGAATATAACGAAAAACGCCCTCAAATAGTTGACTGTTTGAGGGCGTTTTATTTTATTTAATTATTGTTTTAAAAAACATATTCAAGGCCAATTCCCAATACTTGTTTAAGCTGTACTTTTGCACCTTCATTAATTTTCACGCCATTTTCTTCTTTAATGACATCAATATCTTCATCATAAACCAAGTTGAAGCCAACGTTTGCTTTTACGTATTCATTTACTTTTAAATCCGCGTAAGATTGCCAATCAACATCGATATTGCCAAAATTGTGAAGATAATCCGTATACAAAGACAAGCGGTTTTTTAGGGTAATATTGGTAAAAATTTCTCTTTCAATATAAGAGGTCATTAAGATACCAAGCTCTGTTTTCGATTGTTTTCCCTTTGAAATTATATTTCCTTGTGCATCATAAACTGCTTTCTTGACACCATATGCGCCTGAATCGGCTAAAGCTTGGTCAAGGACAAGTGTGTTCTTTAGTGTTAGGGGAGATATATAGGCATTAAATTTTTCGGGTTTATAAATATATTCCGATCCAATCCCTAAAAAGGTATATGCTGGGGCAAATGGCTTTGAAATAGGATCTTTGGTATTTGGGTAATTATACCCATTGGTGAATTGAGTATTAAAGTTGAATTTGGCAGAATGATACCAGTTTGACAATGTGTCTGTCCTATATCCATAAGTGGAGTTGATTTTAAAAACATCATCTGTTTTTCTAAGTTCAATTCCTTGTTGTTTGTTCATACCATATCTAAAAATAAGTTCATTAGACCAAACTTGGTTGTCGTCTTTATAATCTCGTTTAAGGTGTCCTCTTACCAGTCCTGTTATGGCACTTGTACCCCCAGGACTCCAGTTTACAAAAGCAATTTCCGAAATATCAATTCCTAGAACATTTTCGTTTGACCAATAGGAAATTGTGTCTGGTTTTGAAGTTATTATGGTTGTAAGAGCCTGATCAATCTTGTTTGCGTTTATGGTATCCGTTTTACTGGTAATTATTTTAATTTGTGCAAAACTACATATTGAAAACAATAAAAATAGAATTAGAATGGGTTTGGTCAAAAAGGTCATAGTAGGATAGTGGTATTTTGGTACGCAAATTAATTAATTTCAATAACTTGAGAAAGTTATTTCCAAACTATCAACGGAAATTTTACAATATTGTTGTAGTTCATCAATAGAACCCTGTTCAATAAAAGTATCAGGAATTCCCAAAAGCTGTATTTTTGGAGTATAATGATGAGTTGCCGCAAATTCTAAAATTGCACTTCCAAATCCACCTTTTATGACTCCGTCCTCAACAGTTATGATGGTTTCGAATTGATTGAAAATAGTATGCAGTTCTTTTTCATCTAAAGGTTTTACAAAAGCAAAATCATAATGTGCAAAATTTTCCGGATCTTCTATTTTGGCTAGAGCCAATGTCACATTGTTCCCAATTGAGCCCGTTGATAAGATGGCTACTTTTGAGCCGCTTTTCAGGAGTTTTGCTTTTCCAATTTCTAATTTTTCATATTTTCCTAAATGTAATCTTTCCCAATCATTGATTACGCCTCTTCCTCTTGGATAACGTATAGCAATAGGATGGTTTAAACCCAGTTGTGAGGTATATAAAATATTCTGTAAATCAATCTCATTCGACGGGGCATAAATAATCAGGTTTGGAATGCAACGCAAGTAAGCTAAATCAAAAACACCGTGATGTGTCGCTCCATCTTCACCAACCAAACCGGCTCTGTCCAGACAAAAAATGACTGGTAAATTTTGTAAAGCCACATCGTGTATCACTTGGTCGTAAGCCCTTTGTAAAAAAGTGGAATAAATATTACAGTAAACAATCATTCCCTGAGTAGCCATCCCCGCCGATAGTGTAACTGCATGTTGTTCTGCAATGCCAACGTCAAAAGCGCGTTTCGGAAAAGCATCCATCATGAATTTAAGGGAACTTCCAGAAGGCATTGCCGGAGTGATTCCAACAATTTTTTCGTTCTTTTTGGCTAAATCCAAAATGGTCAATCCAAAAACATCTTGGTATTTTGGAGGTAAATTCTCTTCAGATTTTGGAATGATTTCGCCTGTAGTGGCATCGAATTTACCGGGAGCATGATATTTCACCTGGTTTTCTTCAGCCTGTTGGAGACCTTTACCTTTGGTTGTAATTAGGTGTAAAAATTTTGGCCCTTTTATTTTTTGCAGACGCTTCAGTTCTTTGATCACCGCAAAAATATCATTGCCGTCAATCGGTCCCGAATAATCGAAATTCAGTGACCGAATCATATTATTCTGTTTCGGGTTTTTTCCCTCTTTTACGGAAGTGAGATATTTTTTGAGCGCACCCACACTCGGGTCAATTCCAATGGCGTTATCATTGAGGATGACCAATAAATTAGCATCGGTAACTCCGGCGTGATTGAGTCCTTCAAATGCCATTCCTGAGGCTATTGAGGCATCTCCAATAACTGCTATATGCTGTTTTTCGAAATCTCCTTTTAAATTGGAAGCAATTGCCATTCCCAGCGCTGCTGAAATGGAAGTCGAAGAATGACCCACGCCAAAAGTATCATAAATGCTTTCGCTTCTTTTTGGGAAACCGGAAATACCGCCCAATTGACGGTTGGTATGAAAAATGGTTCTTCTTTCGGTCAGAATTTTATGCCCGTAGGCTTGATGCCCGACATCCCAAACCAATAAATCTTCAGGTGTGTTAAAAACATAATGCAAAGCAATCGTAAGTTCCACTACACCAAGACTGGCGCCAAGATGCCCTTCTTTGGTCGCAACAATATTGATTATAAAATCGCGTAATTCTTGTGCCAATTGAGGAAGTTGGGCTTCGTCAAGTAAGCGCAAATCGGCGGGATTGTTGATATGTTCAAGTAAATTATTAGGCATAAAGCAAATGTACGAATTGAATTCTTATTTTTGCAACTATGATAAACCCTTTCACCGACGAGTACTTCATGAAAAAAGCTTTGCAGGAAGCCGAAATGGCTTTTGATAAAGGCGAAATTCCTGTTGGAGCCGTTATTGTGGTCAATAATACCGTCATTGCGCGAAGCCATAATTTAACCGAATTGCTGAATGATGTTACCGCTCACGCCGAAATGCAAGCCATAACTGCAGCTGCCAATTATCTCGGTGGAAAATATCTGAAAGATTGCACGCTTTACGTTACGCTTGAACCTTGCCAAATGTGTGCCGGCGCTTTGTATTGGAGTCAGATTACCAAAATCGTTTATGGCGCCAGCGATGATCATCGTGGTTTTATGAAAATGGGAACTCAACTGCATCCCAAAACGGTTGTTGTAAGCGGAGTTATGGCAAATGAAGCTTCGGAGCTGATGAAACGGTTTTTTGCTGAGAGAAGGAAATAGTCTTTTTAACTGAAATACTAGCCCAGATAGCAACGGAAATCCTTTTTATTTTTCCTTAAAAAAATAAAAAGATTGAAGTGAATAACTGGAAAAAGCTCGTAAAAAACACCTTCAAAAAATATTTCACTCCCAAAGAATTTTCTTCTTAAAATAATAAAATAAATACTATACTTTTACTACAATATAATGAAGGCTTTTGCAGTTATCTTTTTGACTGTGAAATGTTGCTAAATTTTTAATTTGTAACCCATTAACTCTAGATAAAAGTGAAAACAAAAGGATTAATTTATGTGTTTTGTGTGTTTTTTTTGTTTCAGGCGTGTGGCAAGAAATCAGCTGCCGATTTTAATTCCGATTTTTCATTATTCAAAGAGTATATAGTCAGTTTTACGGGGGGAATAGTCTCGGCGCAATCCGATATTCGTGTGGTTTTGGCTTTCGATAACAACAATTGGAAAGTCAATCAGGTTTTGGATAATGATTTATTCGATATTTCTCCGAGTGTCAACGGAAAAGTGATTGCACTTTCCAGTAATACTATTGCTTTTATTCCTGAAAAAAAGTTAGAATCTGGTACAGAGTATCAGGTGACTTTGCATTTGGATAAGCTAAATCCAAAGGTAGCCGAAAAGAATAAGGAACTTTCCAATTTCAATTTTACTGTAAAAACCATCAAACAGGATTTTATTGTCAACACGCTCGGCATTCAATCCTACAGCAAAGAATACCAATATCTGAATTGCGTGCTGAAAACCGCAGATAATATCGATTTTGAAACTGCCAAAAAACTAGTGGAAGCCAAACATAACGGAAATGATTTGAAAATTATTTTTGAGAAATCGAATGCAGTTGGCAAAGAGTTTAAATTCAGAATTGACAGCATTCAGCGATTGGATATTGCAAGCAATCTTGAGATAAAATACGATGGAACGGATTATGATATGGATCAAAAAGGGACTATCGATTTTCCAATCACTACCTTGAATGAGTTCAAAGTCATCAAAACCGAAATCTCAGAAGGGGATAATCAATCATTATCGATCAATTTTTCGGAACCATTGGAAAAAGGTCAGGATTTTAAAGGATTGGTAGCGATTCAAAACACCAGTAATTTGAAGTTTTCAACCCAAGGGAATGTACTGAAAGTTTATTTTAATAATGAGAAAGCTGTTGAAAAACCAGTTGAAGTAGCTCCTGAAGTTGTAGTTTCGGATTCTGCCTCTGTAGCTGTCGATAGCGCTTCGGTTGAAGAACCAGAAGAAGAGGTAGAAGCAGTCGAGCCTGTTGTAGTTTCTCAAAAACTCACAGGAGAATTATTGTTGGAGGTTTTTCAAGGAATTGAAAGTGAATATGGCAAAAAGTTAAATGAGAATTACTCGGAGAAAATTTCATTTGACGAAATAAAACCTAACGTTCGATTTATCAAAAACGGAACGATTCTGCCAAGTTCGAGTAATCTGAAACTCAATTTTGAAGCAGTAAATCTAAGTGCGGTTGATGTAAAAGTGTATAAAATTTACAAAAATAACATTCTTCAATTTTTGCAGGACAATGAGCTGAACGGCACACGAAATTTGAAAAGAGTGGGACAGCCCGTTGCCAAATCTACACTTTATCTCAATGAAAACAACTTGATCAATCCAAGTAAATGGAGCACTTTTACTTTGGATTTGTCCAAAATCATAACGCCGGAACCCGGTGCGATTTACAGAGTGGAGTTCTCATATAAAAAAGCTTATTCTTTATACAAATGCGAATCTTCAACTGCCGATGACAGTGAAAATGATGAGGAAGAAGATGTGGATGAAAATGATGTGAATTATAGTCAAAATGCATACGATGAGTATTATTATGACGATTATGAATGGAGAGAAAGCCAAGATCCTTGCTCGGGTTCGTATTATTATAATGCCAAGATCGGGACTAATATTTTAGCTTCGGATGTTGGGGTAATTGCAAAAAGAGGAGAAAATAAATCGTATTTATTTGCCGTAAACAATATTATTACAACTGAACCCATTTCGAACGCAAGAGTAGATTTGTACAGTTTTCAACAACAAAAATTGGCAACAGGAGCGACTAGTAGTGAAGGAATTGCCAGCTTTCAGTTGAATACTTTTGCTTATTTTGCAATCGTGACTTATGGAACGCAATCCACTTATGTACGTCTTGACGATGGAAATTCATTATCGGTCAGTAATTTTAATGTGTCGGGTGAAACTTTGCAAAAAGGTCTCAAAGGATTCATTTATGGAGAGCGTGGCGTTTGGAGACCCGGCGATAATTTGTATTTGTCCTTTATTTTGAATGATGCTTCGAATAAAATTCCATTAGGACATCCAATAAAATTCAGATTGAGTGACCCCAATGGTAAAGTAACGTATCAAACTGTTCAAAAATCGAATGAGTGGAATCACTATGCTTTTACCGTACCGACAGAAATGGATGCGCCTACCGGAAATTGGGAAGCGATGGTAAGCGTTGGCGGAGCGAAGTTTTATAAAAGCATCAAAATCGAAACCATCAAACCGAATCGTTTAAAAATCAAAAACAGTTTTAAAAGAGCGGTGCTTTCATCGTCGTATCCAAATACCAGTAATCTCGAAGTGACTTGGCTTCACGGGGCTGTAGCGAAAAATTTGAATGTCGAAATGCAGGCTAAATTTTCACAACAAACAACGACTTTCAAGAATTATGAAAAATATGTTTTTGATGATTTGGTACGAAAATTTAGTACCGAAGAAGTTACGGTTTTCTCAGGTAAATTAGATGCCAATGGAAAAGCGAATGCAACTATTGATCCTAAAATTCAAGGAGAAGCGCCAGGTATGCTGAAGGCTTCGTTCATTACCAAAGTATATGAAGAAGGTGGTGATTTCAGTACCGATGTTATTGCTACTACCTATTCGCCTTATACTACTTATGTTGGTATAAAATCACCAGAGCCCAACAAATACGGTATGCTCGAAACTCGCAAAGTGAATCAATTTGATGTAGTCACAGTTGATGAAAACGGCAAACCAAAGTCAGTTAAAAATCTGGAAGTAAAAGTCTATAAAGTGGAATGGCGCTGGTGGTGGGACGCTTCAAGTGATAATTTGTCCAATTATAATTCTGATGATGCGACGACTTCTTATAAAACCTTTAGAATAAATACTGATGCAAGAGGGAAAGGAAGTGTGAGTTTTGCATTGACAGATGAGGAATGGGGACGTTATTTGATTCGGGTTTCAGACGAGGTTGGAGGACACGCAACGGCATTGACGGTAAATATCGATTGGCCAATTTGGTCTGGAAAAACTAAAAATACCGATGCCTCAACGGCTAATATGTTGGTTTTTTCTACCGATAAGGAAAAGTATGCCGTGGGTGAAAATGCGCAGATTTCATTCCCGTCTAGTGAAGGAGGTCGTGCTTTTATTTCTATCGAAAATGGTTCAAAAGTAGTGCAAACCCTTTGGGTGAAGACCCAAAAGGGAGAAACCAAAGTGACTATTCCGATTACAGCTTCTATGGCACCAAACGTGTATTTTAATATTACATTGTTACAACCGCACGCATCAACAAAGAACGATTTGCCAATCCGAATGTACGGAATTGTGCCAATTGAAGTGGTTGATAAAAACACGATTCTAGCTCCCAAATTGGTGATGCCAGACGTGCTGCGTCCCGAACAGTCATTTGCGATAAAAGTGAGTGAGCAATCTGGAAAGGAAATGACTTATACGATAGCTATTGTTGATGAAGGATTGTTGGAT
>NZ_DASTTN010000227.1:0-3509 GCF_035760125.1 Flavobacterium sp. | reverse complement strand
GTAGAAAAACAAGGCCTTTTACCGTCGTTTTTGTTAACTGGGAATGCAATGCACAGCCAGACCCGCAGGGACATGCCATAATACTTTTATAGCTTTCTGAATTTATTTAAAAAAAAGCCACCAAAACTTAATTCGGTGGCTGATTAAAAATATACTAATCAAAATATTTTTATTGGAATCTATTGTTTGATGAACTTCATTACTTTTACTTTATTTTCCTCGTTGTAAGCCTTAATAAAATACATTCCGTTATCTAAATCACTTACACTGTATTGTTGGTCTTTCGCTTTGCTTTTATTGAAAGTTTTAACTAATTGACCTGTTATAGAATAAATTTGAACTTTAGTTGTATTGGTATTTAATGTAAAATAACTCGAAGCTGGATTTGGATAAATGTAGATATCTTTTAATACTTCAAAATCAGTAGTGGCCAAAGTGGTGGTTTTATTTCCATAGATTCTGAATTCTCCTGGTTGCAAATTTATTGTTGCATTTGCATCAGTTACTGTGTAAGGTGAATTATCCATTAAATTGTACCAAGATCCAATATATTGGAAACCTGTGGTTACATTCTTGGCTATTACATCAAAATTGGCAATGATTAGAACATCTTTAAGATCTGTACTTGACAAAGCACTATTGGTAATTTTTATATTTGGTGTTAATGTTGTTCCTGATGCTATAGTAGCCGTACCCGAAAATACAGCTTCGGTAGTTTTTAAACTAATCATTCTGGCCCAATCATTGTAAATTTTATTACGGTAACCGTCGTTTAACCAATTATTTATCCATTGTGGTTGTGGTTTGGTAGATAATTTACAATCATCTGGAATAGTTGAAGTATCATCATTTACGGAACCATCACCACAAGTAAAAATAGAGGATTCCATCCCCAAATCTGCAAAATGCCATATCATTTTTGGACCAGGAACTAATAAAGAAACGGCGCCTATTGCTGACATTCTCGATAAGGCTACATTAAGATTTTTTACATTATGAGAAGAATTTGCACTGTTTCCATATTTTAGATTTTTGTACATCAAGCGTTCTTCATCATGGCTTTCGGCGTATCCCATAACTCTATTCCCGAGAAAACCGCTATGATTTAGTCCATACATTCTTGAAATATCATTTTCTGAATTGTAACCCATTGATAATTGGTTGTAATTTTTATTCATATTTCCCCACATCATCACTCCTTTGCTTGGTGTTTCTGTAAATCTGTAATTCGCCCATTCCTTTTCTTCGCTGTCACTTCCTAGGTGCTCAAAAATAGTATAGTGAGTTGGGTCTAATGTCCAAGAAGCATCAGCATATTCTTTTAAAATTGCAACACGGTCTGCTTGGTATGTATTGGTGCAAGCATCTTGTCCTCCTGCAACATTTGAAGGACAATTTTGCGTAAAACCTTTGGTCAAATCCCAACGGAAACCGTCAATTTTGTATTCTTCGATCCATTGTTTAATTACTCTTTTTACATAATTTTTTGTATAAGTTGAAGAATGGTCAAAGTCTTCACCTACGCTATAACTGTGCTTTGCAACGGTATTGAAATAAGGATTTTCGGTAGTTGGGGAACCATATCCATCTCCATCGGGATCATTCATCCACATACGGATCATTGGATTTCGCCCAAAAGCATGATTCAAGGCTACATCGAGAATTACTGCTATTCCATTTTGGTGACATAAGTCAATTAATTCTTTTAATTTGGTAGAAGGACCATAAAATTTATCCAATGCCATATGAAAAGAAGTGTTGTATCCCCAACTTTCGTTTCTTTCGAATTCCATTACAGGCATTAGTTCAATAGCATTGATTTTTAAATTTTTAAAATAATCAATGCGGTCAATCAAATTTTGATAATTTCTATTGGCATCAAAATCTCTTACTAAAACTTCATATACAACCAGTTTATCTTTTTCTGGTTTTACAAAAGTGGTTGTAGCAGTACTCCAAGCATAAGGAGTTTGCCCAGTTTGTAAAACTGTTACTTCTTTGTCTTGACCTGCAGGATATACAGGCATGTTAGGGTAAGTTGAAGCAGGAATTCCTGGATCATCAGGTGTTAAAACTAAAGTTGAATAGGGATCGGCTGTTTTTACAAGTGCAGGGGAATTGGCAATTGGAGTTGTTTCTCCAACCCAATATTGATAAGTATAATTTGTTCCTGATACTAATCCTGTCAATTCTATCCAAAATTTTGTAGAACCAGAGGTGGCATCTTTTTTCATAGCATAAGTAGCACCCGGTTGCCAATTGTTAAAACTTCCTGCCACATAAACAAAATCTTTTAAAGGTGCATCTAAAACTAAAGTAGCTTTGGTGGCATCATTAGGATTGTAATTGATTCCATCGACCATACCAGCTGGAATAGTTTCAGAAACAGTATTTGGACTTATAACTACGGTGAATTTTTTAGTTAAAGTTGTCGTGCCTTGAGTTACTTCCAATTCATAGTTTTGATTCTCAGTTATGTTGGTGTGTGTGAACGAATAACTCGAAGTACTCAGAGTAGTATTGATGCTAACCCCGTTTGATTTTAAATTATAACTTGCAACACCATTGGTATTTGTTGCAGCTATTGAAAGACTTCCGCCAGAAGCTAAAATAGTGGTGCTGTTCTGTACTGGCGAAGTTAAGTTAACTTGAAAACTTCCAACATTAAAAATGAAGTCATTGCAATTAGGTGCTAGTTTTAGGGTTGCAGATCCAGAAGCATTGCGAAATACCATTCCAAGCTTTGTAGCTGTAGATTGTTGGCTGGCACTTAAACCAAAATAAGTGCTAGGTGTAATAGTTTTGCTCCAAGTACCGTCAACATTTTTTGTCATTAAACCAATACTGTCATCGGCTCCCCAATTTCCAACCACTGCATATCCAAAAGCGTTGGTATCATCACCAATACCAGAATGCATATATACTTTTGCGGGAGATGCACCCATCGTATTACATGTTGCTGATGCAAATGAAACAGTTATGGTGATTTGGTCAGTAACACTAAATGTTGATGGGGATATGGTAACTTGCTGTGCCATGCTCCCTAACGATAAAAAAAGGAATAAGAAAAGTATAGTTTTTTTCATAATTTTAATTTAATTCTATTTTAGTTTTTGATTTCTTATAAAGATAATACTATAATTAAGAGCCAATAACAAACAATTCACGATAACGTTGTAGTGTTAAAAACTTTGTTTTTTTAAGATGTTTTTTCGCATAAGTGAAAAATATCTATTTCAATTTTTATTTTCTTATCTAATAGTTAATTTTCTAAATTGATAAAATATGCGTTCTATTAAGCGCATATCATCTGTAATAATATCGGCATGAGCCGTTAACTCTTTGTCGAATTTTAATTTTTTATCAAAATTAGTTGTCAATCCATTAGGAATAGTAATTTCTATAAAATAGTTACCATCTTTATCTGTAACAGTAGACATTGTTTGAATTTTACCTTCTAACATACCATATTCTTGATATGGAAAATTATCAAGTTTAATTAATACTTT
>NZ_DASTTN010000226.1:0-6802 GCF_035760125.1 Flavobacterium sp. | reverse complement strand
GTTGTAGTAGTTGCTACGGCTGTACCAGCATTTATAGATTACACACCACAAGCTTTATATTAGGTAAAATCCTATACTTAATGTACCTGATACCTATTTATAATAGTTTAGAAATTATTGACTATCGTAAAATCACAACTAAAATATAATACATTAAAAACCAAGCAGTTAATTTATTTTTTCATTAACTTTATGTATCTAAAAAACAATTAAAATGGAAAATAAAACACCTATCAAAGTTGATGATAAAAAAATAATCACCGTTTTTGGTGCTACAGGAGCACAAGGCGGTGGACTTGCCAGAGCAATTTTGGCAGACAAAAACGGTGAGTTTGCCGTAAGGGTTGTAACCAGAGATATTAATTCAGAAAAATCCAAAGCATTCTCAAAATTGGGTGCAGAAGTAGTTGAAGCCAACATTGATGATATCCAAAGCATTAAAAAAGCAATTGATGGAGCCTATGGAGCGTATTTTGTTACTTTTTTCTGGGAACATTTCTCAGTGGACAAAGAATTGCAGGAAGTTAACAATTTTATCGAAGCTGCCAGAGAATCCCATTTACAGCATATTATTTGGTCAACATTGGAAGACACCAGAAATTGGATGAATCTGGACGATGACAGAATGCCCACTTTGCATGGAAAATACAAAGTGCCACATTTTGACGGAAAAGGAGAGGCTGACCACTACTTTAGAGAAGCCGAACTTCCCACCACTTTTTTAAGAACCTCTTTCTATTGGGATAATTTCATTCATTTTGGCATGGGACCCCAAAAAGGAGAAGACGGCAATTACTATATCGCATTCCCGATGGACGATAAAAAGTTGCCGGCCATAGCAGCTGAAGATATTGGTAAATGTGCTTATGGAATTTTCAAAAAAGGAAAAGAGTTGATTGGAAAAACTGTTGGTATTGCAGGAGAAAAGTTAAATGGAAATGAAATGGCTGAAAAACTTTCAAAAGCGTTGGATAAAAAAGTACTTTTTAATCCCGTAACTCCAGAAGCATACCGCAATTTTGGATTTCCGGGCGCCGACGATTTAGGCAATATGTTTCAGTTTAAAAGGGATTTTAATGACGATTTTAATGGAGCAAGAAATGAAGCTTTTGCAAAGGAATTAAATCCTGAACTGCAAAATTTTGATATGTGGCTTTCTGCCAATGCTTCCCGAATTCCTATAGAGTAACAGTTATAAATAACCTAGAAAAATTAAAATAGAAAAAATAACATCCCACCTCATCCTAAAAGTAATCTTTTGATTTACATCAAAGTAAACGCTAAGTTTTATCAACATCAAAAAAAACAATCATATCATAGTATGAAAAAGAAGACATGAGAACAACATAAGAATAAACAACCAATAGAACATGGATACAGTAACACATACGCTTCTGGGAGCTGCCATTGGCGAAGCAGTCCTTGGAAAAAGAATTGGCCGAAAAGCTGTGTTTTATGGTGCTTTGATGAGTAATCTTCCTGACATTGATGCTCTTGGAATCCTTTTTCTAAGTGATTCCCAACAATTATTATTTCATCGTGGAATTACTCATTCATTTTTCTTTGTCATACTAATTTCTACGATATTGGGGTGGATTTTAAAAAAAAAGTTTAAGGATAGTCAAACAAGCTGGGTGAATTGGATGTGGCTAATCATTATTGCACTGCTGTCCCATTTAGCATTGGATTCTCTCACCTGTTACGGTATAGGACTGTTTGAGCCTTTTAACAATGAAAAAATATCCTTCAATACCATTTTTGTGGCTGATCCTTTTTATACTGTACCGATCTTAATTGGTGTATTATTTCCTTTAATTGGAAAGAAATCGCCTGAAAAAACACAAAAATGGAATACTATTGGATTAGCGGTTAGTTCTTGTTATTTAATTTTTGCAATGTTTGTACATGTATATGTCTGGAAAGTTATGCACCAATCTTTCAAAGAGCAGCAATTAATTTCAGATGGATTCACCGTTACTCCAACTCCACTAAATACTTTTCTTTGGATGGGTTATTCCCATGACAGTAATGGTGCGTGGATTGGATATTACTCAATTTTTGACAAACAAAAAAAAATAGACTTTTACAGAATACAACGAAATGATTCTTTGATTGCTTCTTTTGAAAAGGATATCATCGTAAAAAATTTGAAACAACTTTCGAAAGGAAACTATATTATCACCAAAGAGGATTCCGTTTTATATTTCAACGATATCCGATTTGGTCAAGTAAGCGGATGGAATAAAGCTGATGGCCCATTTGCATTTAAGTTTAACCTCAATAAAAATGCAGATAATAAAAGAGCTCTGAACAGAATAAAATATAAAGAATCAACTTATGAATGGTTTGCCTTATTAGTAAACAGAATAAAAGGAAATTAAATTGTAATAAATATTTTTAAAACTAATGCAAGAACAAGAAATCCAAACGTCAAACTATTGTCTGAACAATATCTGCAAGGAAAAGACAACTCTTGTTCACAGCGGAGAAGATTATTTTTTGCGTGCCCGAAATATTATTCTAAATGCACAATCGGTGATTCATATTCAAATGTACATTTTTGAAAATGACGCTACGGGTCAAGAAATTATCAATGCCTTACAAGAAGCAGCTATTAGAAATGTGAAAATCTATGTGCTTCTTGATGGATATGGCTCCTACCCGTTCCCTAGGTTAATTATGAAAGAACTTAAGCAGTTGGGAATTAATATCCGTTTCTTTTCTCCTTTTTTTTCTTCAAATAATTTTTACATCGGCCGAAGACTCCATCATAAAATAATTACTGCAGATGGAACCATTGCTCTTATTGGCGGAATTAATATTTCAGACAAATACAGAGGAACATCAACAGAGCATCCATGGCTTGATTATGCTATTGAAGTTGAGAACGGCGAAACAGTAATGCAACTGGAACAATTGTGTCAAAATATCTATTTCAAACATAAAAGAACGCATAGAATAAATTTACAGCCTATTTCCTATTTGGATAAAAAAACAACGGTTACCGTCCTACAAAATGATTGGCTGAAGAGAAACAATGAAATCGCAATTGCTTACGTAAAATCAATTCAAAAAGCACAAAAAGAGGTCGTAATCGTTGGTTGCTATTTTCTGCCGGGTCGAAAATTTTCAAAAGTTTTAAAAAAAACGGCTAAAAGTGGTGTCAAAATAAAACTCATTTTATCAGGAATTTCAGATATCCCTTTGATGCAACGAGCAATCTATCACTTATACTCATCCCTTCTTCAAAACAACATTGAATTGTACGAATGGAATAAGTCCATTTTACATGGCAAAGTCGCTTTAGTAGATAATAAATGGGCAACTATTGGCTCCTTTAATTTAAATCATTTGAGTTCCTATGGAAGTATCGAAACAAATGTAGCAATAGAATCCACAAAATTCGCCAAAACATTGGCATCAGATTTAAATGCGGTAATTTCTCAGTGTGAAAGAATTACTCTCGAAACTATTAAACGAAAAAGCAGCCTTTTTGCAACAATTGCAAACTGGCTTTCATATCACTTTGTGAGAACAACTCTTATAATCATAACTTATATCCCTTACAATAGGTTCATGAACAAATACAAGGAAGAAAACTAAGAAAAAAATTAAGCATCTATCATGAATTGGCATTTACTTCCATTATCAGAAATTGCACAATTATTGAATTCTTCTCCAAAGGGGTTAGATAGCGTTACAGCTTCAGAACTTCTCTTAGAATATGGAAAAAATCAGATAGAGGATCAAAAAAAGAAAACACCTTTTCAGATGTTTTTACAGCAATTTACCGACTTTATGATTATCGTTTTAATTGCTGCTGCCATAATTTCCGGCATTTTAGGAGATTTAATAGATACCCTCATTATTCTTGCGATTATCATTATCAATGCCGTTATAGGATTTATTCAAGAATTTCGGGCTGAAAAAGCAATGGAAGCATTGCAAAATATGGTCGCAAGCACTGCTATTGTTTTACGAGAAGAAAATCCAATTGAAAAATCTGCTTCCGATTTAGTACCGGGAGACGTAATATTGCTTGAAGCCGGAAATATTATTCCTGCCGATATTCGTTTTTTGGAAACCCATCAAATCAAAGTAGATGAATCAACACTAACTGGCGAATCACATAATGTCGAAAAAATTGCCGAGAAGCTTCCCGATGGTGAATATAATTTGGGAGATAGAATAAACTTGGGATTCAAAGGCACTTTTGTTACCAACGGACGAGCACTCGCCTATGTCGTTGCAACCGGTATGAACACAGAACTTGGACGTATTGCCAAAATGATACAAAAAGATGAAACAGCAACTCCTTTGCAAAAAAGACTGATTGCTTTTGGAAAAAGACTGTCAATAGTCATACTGATTATCTGCACCGTAATATTCATAATTGGTTGGTTACGTGGCGAAGCGGTTTTGGTCATGCTGCTTACTTCTATTTCACTGGCCGTCGCTGCCATACCCGAAGCATTACCTGCATTGGTAACCATTGCACTTGCTTTTGGCGCCAAACGATTGGCAAAAAACAATGCCCTGATCAGAAAATTACCTGCCGTAGAAACATTAGGTTCAGTTACCTACATCTGCACCGACAAAACTGGTACGCTAACCTTGAACAAAATGACTGTTCAGGAAATACATGAAATCCAACACACCTATCCCAATTCTATTTTCTTTCCCACAAATAACTTGCTTACTGCAATGACTCTTAATAACGATGTTTCAATTGATAAAGAGGGAAAATGGTTGGGTGATTCTACCGAAGTGGCCTTGACACAATATGCCCATGATAAAAATTTCAAAAAAACTGAATTAGAAAAAACACTACCAAGAGTAGCGGAGTTGCCCTTTGACTCCTCGAGAAAATGTATGACTACATTGCATCAAACAGAGCAAGGAATATTGGTGATTACGAAAGGTGCTGTAGATGTCCTATTTAGTAAATTAGATGAAAAGCAAAAAAGACACATTCCCGAAATTGAAACCAAAGTGAATGAAATGGCAGATAAAGGCTATCGGGTTTTAGGATATGCAATAAAGTGGTTACCCTCCATTCCTGAAAAGTTAAATACTGATACCATTGAATCCTCATTAACCTTAATAGGGTTTGCAGGAATGATTGACCCTCCAAGAGAAGAAGCAAAACAAGCTGTTGCAGAATGCAAACAAGCTGGAATTATTCCGGTAATGATTACTGGTGACCATAAACTCACTGCAAAAGCCATTGCAAAACAATTAGGGATTTTCATATCCGAAGATGATTTGGTCTTAAGCGGTGCTGAACTTTCAGCATTATCCGAAACTCAATTTGAAAATATTGTAGAAAAAATACGGGTATATGCGCGAGTAAATCCAGAACAAAAATTAAAAATCGTAAAAGCATTACAGGATAAAAATCAATTTGTAGCCATGACAGGTGATGGTGTGAATGATGCACCGGCACTTAAAAATGCTGACATCGGAATAGCTATGGGCATTAATGGCACGGAAGTTTCCAAAGAAGCTTCCCATATGATTTTATTGGATGATAATTTTGCAACTATTGTTAAGGCCGTAAAACACGGACGAAGAATATTTGATAACATCCTGAAATTCATCAAATATACTATGACATCAAATTCTGGAGAAATATGGGCAATATTTTTGGCTCCCTTTTTGGGTTTACCCATACCATTACTGGCAATACACATTCTCTGGATAAATTTGGTGACTGATGGATTGCCGGGACTGGCACTTGTCTCGGAACCATCCGAATCCAACATCATGAACCGTCCTCCAAGGAGTCCAAAAGAAAGCATCTTTGCGGGCGGAATGGCAATACATATTTTGTGGGTAGGCTTCTTAATGGGTACTGTAACCTTGGGAATACAGGCATGGTCCATACATTATAACAACAGCCATTGGCAAACAATGGCATTTACCGTATTGTGCTTAAGTCAAATGGGACACGTTATGGCTATTCGTTCGGAACGGGAATCTATTTTCAAAATTGGTTTACTTTCCAATACTCCTATGCTGGGGGCATTACTATTGACTGTTATCTTGCAAATGATGATTATCTACACGCCTTTTTTTAATACAATTTTCAGAACGCAACCTTTAACGTTGTATGAACTTGTTATAACCATTGCTGTTTCAAGCATCGTATTTTGTGCTGTGGAATTGGAAAAATGGACAAAACGAAAATGGAAATAAAACGGTTTAAAACTTCATTTTCTCTTTTGCACCATTTACAAAATACATTTTCATCATCCCTCTATTTTTAGCTTCAACTTCTCCCCTGTACTCACAATCAAAAGAGTCTTTTATAATTGCAAATGTATTTTCAGAAATATTGATTTTTCCAGGGCATGAATTCGATTCCATTCTTGAAGCAATGTTTACGGTATCGCCCCATATGTCATAAGCAAATTTCTTTGTCCCCACTACTCCAGCAACTACTGGTCCTGTGTTAATCCCAATACGAATGTTAAAACGAGTATGGTTAAATGGATTTTCTCGATTGGAATGCTGTACAAATTCTAAAATTTCTAGTGCAACCAAAATCATTTTGTATGCATGATCTGCCGTTGGAAAAGGTAGTCCACCTGCACACATATAGGAATCTCCTAATGTTTTTATTTTTTCTAAATCATACTTTTCAATGATTGCATCAAATTTTGAAAAATAGTAATCGACACTCTCAACCAATTTTTCAGGTGATAAGTTTTCGGCATATTGCGTAAATCCCTCAAAATCGGTAAATAATACAGTGACCGATTCAAATCTTTTGGCCACAACTTTACCGCTTTCCTTTAAT
>NZ_DASTTN010000225.1:0-12375 GCF_035760125.1 Flavobacterium sp. | reverse complement strand
AATATTGCATTGGCAGGGATTACTCCTAATTTCTTTTGATTAGCCAATACTTTTTCACGGTATACATCCCAACCTTCGTCAAATTTTCCTTTGTATTGATCACTCCAAGAAGCTTCCACTTGATGCGGTGCGTGAGCAGCTCCCGGCGCATAGTATAAAAAGAAAGGTTTTCCTGGTGCCGCTTTTTGTTGTTTTTGGATATAACTAATTGCTTTATCAGTAATCAGTTCATTTAAATGGCGACCATCAGGTTTTACATGTACTTGATCTTCCACCAAATCAGGATTGTACTGATCAGTTTGAGAACCTAAGAAACCATAGAAATGATCAAAACCTTTACCCGTTGGCCATCTGTCAAACGGTCCTGCATCGGTAGCATCCTCATCAGGAGTCACACCATATTTACCAACCGCAAAAGTGTTATAGCCATTCTCCCTTAAAATCTCAGCAATCGTTCCTTTATCCGATGGAATTCTTCCATCCCAACCTGGGAAACCTGCCGACAAAATAGTGTGTGAAAAACCGCTAACATGGACTCTTCCTGAATTTCTACCTGTCAACAATGCCGCACGAGTTGGAGCACAAATTGCCGTAGTATGAAAATTAGTGTATCGCAATCCATTATTTGCCAAAGCATCAAAAGTTGGTGTTTGAATTAAACCTCCAAAAGCACTGGAAGCTCCAAATCCCACGTCGTCCAGTAAAATCCAAACGACATTTGGCGCACCAACTGGCGCTTTTACTGGCTCTGGCCAATATTCTTTTGATTCCGCCAATGTTTTACCGATAACGCCTTTATAGTTTGCATCAGGATTATTTTGGGCAAAGCCAAATTGTGCAACAAGCAAAGCAGTAACTAATAGCCCTTTCTGAGGGCTTTTAAATTTTGAACTGATTTTAATATTTTTCATTGTTTTTATAATTTAGTAATTAATAGCCTGGATTTTGTGGTAACCCTACTGGGTCAATATTTCGTTCACTTTGAGGGATTGGGTACAAATTGTTTCTTTCGGAAACAGAGTTTTTAGCAGTTACTTTTTTCACTTCGCTAACCAAAATTCCCCAACGTACCAAATCATACCATCTTTGCCCTTCTTGAACAAATTCTTTTTTGCGCTCCTCACGAATAGCGTCTCTTAGCTGCACATTTGTAAGTCCTACCAAATCCACTGTTGCGTCTGGGGTGTTGATTGCTTTTCCAAAAGCCCTTCTTCTTACTTGATTCACGGCTTCAAGAGCCTCAGCTGTTGGTCCACTTTGTTCATTGGTCGCTTCCGCAAAAGACAAAAGGATGTCTGCATAGCGAATCACAGGGAAATTTATGGCCACATTAGCAGGTGTAGCTAGATTTGTAAGATCCAGAAATTTTTTAAAGAGCGGTTTCGGGAAAGTATAAAGCGTTCCTGTGGCAGGATTAGGCAATTGTTTCACATAACTGGCATCTCGTCTGGTATCACCATCCGCATAGATGTCATAAAACAGGGCAACATCCGAGATAATATCTGCCGGTTCAGTCGCCGTAAATCCAGTAAAAGCAGTTGCCTGGAAAGTACTTCCGCTAGAACCATTTCCTGCTTGATTCGGTTCGAACTGAACAGAAAAAATATGTTCTTTTCCGTTCTTTTTCGCTTTATTGAATATATCCGAAAAAGTTTCGAAAAGTGCATATCCATATCCGCCATTAATCACTTCATTCGCTTTAAGGATAGCATTTGGCCAATCTTTTCTTGTCAAATACACTTTGGCCAAAATCGCTTTTGCAGCACCCGAAGTAGCACGTCCAGCTTCATTTGCCGGATATGTGGAAGGCAAACTTTGCGCATCCGTCAAATCCGAAATAATTTGTGCATAAACGGCATCTACAGTCTCTCTTTTTGACTTTAGACTCTCCACGTTAATGGAAGTTGCCTCATGTAAAACTATCGGAACCCCACCCCAAAGACGAACTGCCTGAAAATACAGCAACCCTCTAATGAATTTAGCTTCATTAATCAATCTAGTTTTTACAACTTCTGAACCAGTTACTTTAGGAACATTGTCAATAGCTATATTGGCTCTGTTGATTCCGTTATAAATTTGGCGCCAAGCCACCTGAACGCGATCTGAAGTCGCATCATGGGTCAAACTACTTAAAGCCCTAACCTGTGGATTCGTAGCCGAAACACCGGCCGCGGCATAATCAGATGCCATATCGGTCAAGAAATAAAGGTTTCTACCAAATAAACTTTGCTCTCCCGGGTCAAGACTCAAGGAGGCATAAACTGCTGTTACACTCGCAACGGCATCATCCTGCGTTTTGAAGAAATTTTCTTCGGTTACAAAGGAGGTCGGTGTTACCTCCAGCTCCGTGCACGATACTAATATAGTGGCACTTAATAGGAATGTTATTATCTTTTTCATCTGTAGATATTTATTGTTTTTTTATCTGTCATATGTAATTCGCATATCTTCATTAGTGTTTATGACCAATTTATAGTTATGCTCATTTCATCGTTTAATTTTTTATTTTACTTAGAAAGTTACGTTCACACCGGAAATGAATGTTCTAGAATTTGGATAAGCACCAAAGTCAATTCCGGGATATAAATTATTTTGTTCATAGGAACTTACCTCAGGATCATAACCAGTGTATTTCGTCCAGGTAACCAAGTTTTCGGCAGATACATAGAATTTTATACTTTGGGTTCCCAGTTTTGAAGAAACGCTCTTAGGAAATGTAAATCCTAATGTGATAAGCTTTAATCTCAAGAAAGAAGCATCTTCCACATAGCGTTCCGAAACAATTCCCAGTGGGGAACTTGATGCTCTTGGAATTTCATTGCTTGGATTTGTAGGAGTCCAACGATCCAATAAAGTCGCAGCAGCATTGGTTCCAAGAGTAGAGATTTCCAGTTGCTGATTCAAAGCATTGAAAATTTTACCTCCGTAAGCCCCTTGGAAAGAAAATTGCAAATCGAAGTTTTTATAAGCAACAGTGTTGCTGAAACTTCCAACAAATTTTGGTTGCGAACTTCCTAGATCCCCTTTATCAAGAGCAGTAATTACTCCATCTCCATTGGTATCCACATATTTTCTGTCCCCTACTTTTGTATTGGCAAGACTGTTTATTTTAGGTTGCGTATTGATTTCCTCCTGTGTTTGGAAAATTCCATTGGTTTTATATCCCCAAAAAGTTCCTAGAGGCAATCCCACTTTTACAGTTACTGGTTGTTGTTGCAACAAAGAACCATTTGGAACCACTGGAAAGAATTGGTTAACTCCATTTCCAATTTCTACTACTTTGTTTTTATTGGCTGAAAACACAAAGTTTGAGTTCCAAGAAAAGTTTTCAGTTTTTAAATTTTCGGTAATAAGTCCAATTTCAATACCTTTATTTTCAACTCCACCAATGTTTTGAAGAACAGTGGAATAACCCGAAGTCAACGGGACAGGAACATTTATTAATAAATCATTTGTTTTCTTGTAGTAAGCATCAAAAACAAAATTGATTTTTCTATCCAAAAGCGATAAGTCCAAACCAACATTATACTGCGTCGTTTTTTCCCATCTTAAATCTGGATTTGCCAAACGGGTTGGCGCCAATCCTGTTTGTACTGTACCTCCAAAAGCATAATTGACTGAACCTATTTGCGCCAAAGAAAGGTAATTACCAATTTCCTGATTCCCTGTAGTTCCAACGCTAAATCTAAGTTTTGCGTCGTTTATAACTTTAAGGTCTTTTGCAAAATCTTCTTCGGTAATGTTCCAAGAGAAACCTGCTGATGGAAAATACCCCCAAAGTGATTCCGAACCAAATCTTGAAGAACCATCTGCACGAGCCGATACGGTTAGATTGTAACGCCCATCATAAGAATAATTCACTCTTCCCAACCATGATTTCAATACACTTTCAAATGCTTCACTATATGGCTTTACAGCTACACCATCCTGCAAAGCGTTGTAGGTGTTAGCATCATTTACAAATTTATTCGCGCCTGCATTAACTACCTCCCCTTGTGTATGTTGAAGTGTGTATCCTGCCAAAGCCGAAAACTTGTTTTTTTCTCCAAAGTGTGTATTGTAATTCAACGTGTTTTCATTCAATACCGAGCTGACCAATCTGTCCCCAACTGAAGCCAAACCTTTGGTTCCCGCACCCGTTGTAGTAGTGGATGGAGCATAGTAATTTTGTTTAGTGTTAATCACATCCCCGCTAACGGAGACTTTAGCAGTAATCTCTTTGCTTACTTTGTATTCGCCAAACAAACTAGCCAATGTTCTATTAATAATAGTTTCGTTTACTGTGTTTTCCAAATCATTAATAGGATTTCCTATAATTCCATTAACCGCAGTCGAATAAGGGTTATCTGTTAGATTATAAGAACCATCGGCATTTTTAATCGGAACTACTGGAGGCGTGTACAAAGCAACAACCAATGGATTAGGTTGTCTTCCTGCTGCTGTACCACCGTTAGTTCCCACACCATTGGATATTGAATTAGAATAATTGACATTCACACCAAATTTAAAATTTTGGGAAAAATTTCTTTCGTAATTGGAACGAAGTGAAATTCTTCTGAAATCAGTTCCAATCACCACTCCATCTTGATCAAAATAACCTGCAGAAACAGCATATCTGGAGCGATCATCACCTCCTGAAAATGTTAATTGATGGCTTTGAATTGGGGCAGTTCTAAAAACAGCAGACTGCCAGTCGTATCCGCCTGATGTTTTAAGAGCTTCAATCTGTTCAGTCGTAAATGAAGGAGCTTGCCCTATACTCGCCTGAACATCATTACGTAAACTTGCCCACTGTGCAGCATCAAGCAAATCGAGTTTTTTGGATACGGATTGTACTCCAAAATATCCCTGATACGAAATAGTATCCAATCCCTTGGTCCCTTTTTTGGTAGTAATAAGGACTACTCCATTTGCACCACGAGAACCATAAATTGCTGTTGCAGAAGCATCTTTCAATACTTCAATAGATTCAATATCGGCTGGATTGATTGTAGAAAGTACATTGACACCCGCTCCCGCATTAGCCACTCCAGCTGTACCATTATTATTGTCATTGTAAATCAATATTCCATCTACAACATAAAGAGGTTCATTACCTGCTGTAATTGAATTCCCTCCTCTAATACGAACACTAGAACTAGCACCTGGGCGACCCGAACTTTGGGTAACCACTACACCTGGTACAGCTCCTCTCAATAAATTATCTGCAGAAGAGGTAACTTGATTTAGATTTGCTTTTGGAACAGATGCTATGGCTCCTGTAATATCTTTTTTCTTTTGAGAACCATAACCTACAACAACTAATCCGTTGAGTTCTTGAAGTTCTTCCTCCAAATTGATGATAACTGGACTTCCGTCAGCGATGTATTCTGTCTTCTTATATCCTATATAAGTTACGACTAAGGTATAAGGGAATTTTTGACCCGTTTGAAAATAAAATTTACCTTCTGAATCTGTTACCACTGCATGCGTGGTTCCTTTAATAGTCACTGTAGCTCCTGCAACAGGCAGATTAGTGATTTTGTTAATTACTGTTCCGTCAAGTTTCGACTGGATAAGAGGCTTAGTGTTTTGGGCATAAATTCCGATTGAAACCAGAAAAATGCCAAGCCATAAAAGATTATATAATATTTTTTTCATTACTTTGTTTTGGTTTAATAAATAAGGAGTTTGAAAACTGATTTAATCAATTTTCATTTTCCGACTAACGATAACATTTTTTTAAGCCTGCCATTTCTGTTGCCGCAGAAATGGCTTTTTTTTTATTTACAACAACACATTCGTTTTTTCATTTTATTTTTTTTTGATTAGTATTAATATTTGATTTGGATAATATTTAAAAAAAGGGATATACCAAGCAGTCAAATAATTTATATCGAATTGAATAAATTACTTTGAAACTGAACATTACAAAATGTAAAATGGGATTAATCGAAGACTCTAACAGCAACAACACATTCGACGAAGAGTGTCGAATGAGAAAGATCCTTGCATGATCAAAAAAGGGATGTTTTTGATTGTCTTCACAATTTTAGTTTTAGTGTTAATATCGTTTTTTTTAAACTCTACTATTTCCATAGACAAAAGTAAGTTAAATTTATTAACTGCCAAAAAAAAATATAACTATTTACTAAAAAAATGTTAATCAGCATTAAGTAAAACATGCAAAATACTCAAATACAACAACTTATTACCTATTTATTTTTAAAAATATAATTAGTAGATATAACAAAAAATAGCTTTTTAGTCCCCTAAACAAAATCTAGTCTTGTGAAAAATTAAATTTTTGAAGAAAAAATTGCAATAAATTAAGCATGATCGAAAAAAAAAGAAATCAAAAGTGCATAAAAAAAGCGCAGTAATTTAGCTTCTAAATTACTGCGCTTGACAATCATGAAAAACTATTATTACTAACTAAACCAAATCTATTTATTGTTTTGTAACTTATTCATCTGCAGCTAAGACACCTTTAACATTACTCGACACTTCCAACTGGAATGCAAGACCAGATTCATTAATCATAGTAAGATTAAAACCTTCTTTTTGGGCTAAAGTTTGGGAGACAGCACCAGAAAACGAATTATACGATAAATTAATACTTTGCAAATTATCCAATTTTGCTATGGTGTACGGGATGCGCCCATCCATTTTATTGTCAAACAAACTTAAATTTTCAAGTGCTTTTAAATTTTCAACATTCCAACTGATTTGTCCCGAAAATTTATTACTGCTTAATACCAATTCTTTTAGATTCTTTAGTTCATATAATGAAGCAGGAAGCGAACCCGATAATTCATTATTGAATAAAGACACAACTTCTAATTCTTTTAAATTCCCAATTTGATTAGGCAATTCTCCTGAAAGGGTATTCATGAAAATCATCAGTGTATTTAAATGTGGTATTTCACAAATGGAATTCGGTATTGTACCTGATAACTTATTAAAAGCAAGATTTAATTCTTTTAAGTTTTTCAGCTTTCCAATCTTTTCGGGTATTGTTCCCGAAATTTGATTTTTAAACAGATTTAATACTTCTAAATTTTTCAAATCTGTAATTTCAGTAGGCAATGTTCCCACCAGATTATTATTAGAAAGATTGATTCCAACCACATGATCATTTTGAATTTTGACACCGTGCCAAGTGGTAACTGGTGCATTCAAATCCCATTTTACTTTCCATTGGCTTCCATTTGTACTTTGATTCAATTTTATCAAAATGTTTTTTTCAGAATTCGGAACGTTTGCCATTAACGAAATTGAAAAGACAACGGTAAGAAGTAAAGTAATGATATTTTTCATAATCCTAATTTTAAACTTTTACAAAACAAAAATAGTGCCAATATTCTATTAAATGCAAAAATAATCGATTAAATACGTATTTTTTTAATTTATATAATACATATACTACTTAATTTGAATTTTAGAAGCTTAAAATACATATCGAAAAAATAGTTACATTTGATGTATAACCTTAAAACCTTAAATTATGGAAATGAATTGGATTGCAATTTTTGTAAGCGCATTAGCAACATTAGTAGTAGGATTTGTTTGGTACAACCCAAAAGTATTTGGTACCATTTGGATGAAAGAAACTGGACTCACCCAAGAGGAACTGCAAAAAGGAAATATGTTGAAGATCTTTGGATTGACCTACATTTTCTCGATTCTTATTGTATTTGTTGAGATGTCATTGACGATACATCAAACTGGAGCCATGAGCATGATAGGAGGATATGCTAAAATAAACGAAGCACTTCCCTCATTTAAAGCTTTTATGGCCGATTATGGTACTGCCTTTAGAACATTCAAACATGGCGCGTTACACGGATTCATATCCGGTTTATTTTTTGCTTTCCCAATAATTGCAATAAACGGTTTATTCGAAAGAAAATCTTGGAAATATATTTGGATACACGCCGGATTTTGGATCGTTAGCTTGACTATAATAGGATCATTAGTTTGCGGTTGGGTATAATCCAAAATAAAAAAACAAAAAAGCCTTATTTCATTTTAAAGAAATAAGGCTTTTTTTTATTAGAACAACCCTTCAATTTGGGTTGCTAATTCAAAATCTTTTGTGGTCACACCTCCTGAATCATGTGTATTTAAACGGATATTTACTTTATTATATACATTAAAAAGCTCGGGATGATGATTCATCTTTTCAGCCAATACACCAACCTGCACTATAAAACCAAGTGCTTGTGTGAAGTTCTTAAATTTAAAATCCTTTTCAATCGCATTCTCCTTAAAATGCCATTCTTTTAAATTTTCCAAAAAGGGGCTCGCTGATTCTTCTGTATATGTTTGCATAATTGTTTCTTTTCTATAAAGTTAGAGAAAAGATACTGAGATTCAAAGTTTCTAAGATTCTAAGATTTTTTTTAGTTGATGCAAAAGTGCAAAATCTTAACTCTCAGCCCAGATTGAAATGGAAATCCTTTTGTGTCTCGTCTTTTGGGACGAGACACAAAAGATTGCAATGAAAAGCGGGACTATATCCCCAAAAATGCCAAATCTTTCTGCTCCAAATTAAGCTTAGAAACTTTATAACTATTCTTCATTAAATTAACTTTATTGGCTAAATTTGACAAAATATACTTACCCAATTTGAAAACAACACTTTCATATCAAATTTACGAGACCAAAGCCCAACTTCCTGAAAACTGGAATGATCTAGGTTCTAAAAATATTTTTTTATCCAAAGAGTATTTTGAAATTCTAGAAAAGTCTGCTCCCAGCAATATGATTTGTCATTATATTGGTCTTTTTAAGGATCAAAACTTAGTAGGTATAGCGATCTCCCAATTTTTGGATTTAAATAAATTGGAATCTTTTGGAGATAGAGATCGATGTGTTAAAGCTAGTGTTCGAAAATTTATTTTGAAAAATTTCGCTTCACATGTTCTGCTTATAGGCAATAACATGCTTACAGGACAAAACTCATTTGTTTTTTCGGATTCCATATCGTCAATAGAAGGAATAAAAGCCTTAAAAAAAGCAACTGACGATTTAAAATTGAAACTTAAATCAATGGGGAAAAAAGTGCACATCACCACTTTTAAAGATTATACCCGAAAAGATGTAGAAAACTTCAAATCGGATGTCTTTAAAAAAAACTATAAATACTGCATTCAGCCCAACATGACCTTCAAAATCAGGGATGAATGGCATTCTGAACAAGACTATATCAATTCCTTGATCAAAAAGTATCGTGATCAATACAAACGAGCCCGAAAAAAAGCAGATGGAATTGAAAAAAGAAAACTACATCTGGAAGACATAATTAGATATGAAGAAACAATTTATGACTTATACCACCACGTTGCCCAAAATGCTCCCTTCAATACTTTTTTTCTAACCAAGAATCATTTTAGGGTTTTTAAAGAAACATTAAAAGACAATTTCTTATTCTATGGTTATTTTTTAGACGGAAATCTTATCGGTTTCAATACATTAATTAAAAATGGCAACACAATAGATACTTATTTTTTAGGGTATGACGACACTGTTCAAAGAGAAAAAATGCTGTATTTGAATATGCTCTATGATATGATTGCCTATTCTATCAATAAAGGTTTCAAAGAAATTATTTTCTCCAGAACTGCTTTAGAAATTAAAAGTTCTGTTGGGGCAAAGCCAATAGAAATGTTTGGTTTTATGGAACATAGCAATTCCAGAATAAACAAACATGTTCCTAAAATATTTCCAAAATTGGAACCCGAAATTGTATGGCAGGAAAGAAATCCGTTTAAAGAATAATAAACAAGAAGACAGATTTCAGAATGCAGATCTATATAGCATAAAAAAAGCTTGTCGAAATTGACAAGCTTAGTATTTTTAAAATGACAATTAGAATCATCAGAGATCTACATCTGAAACCTATAAACTGTCTTCTGAAATCTGCAAAATTATAAAGCATCAATTTCTTCCTGAACAATTTCCCAGTCCAAAAGCAATTTATCCAACTCCGCTTTCTTTTTGTTATAAGCGATAAAGAACGAAGCATCTTCAATATGTTTATCATAATTGGACGCCAACAATTTATCATCGTGCTGAATGTCTTTTTCCAGTTGTTTAATTTGACTTTCTACTTTACTTAATTTATTTTGCAAAGCCTTGCCTTTTTTCTGATCTTCGTAGGAAGCTTTGTTGCTTTCTTTTGCTACAGTAGCTTTCAAAGCATCTTTCTTCTCCACTTCACGCATATTTTCCATATTGCGTTCTTCCAAGAAATAATTGATATCCCCTAAATATTCCCTGATTCTTTGATCTTTGAATTCGTAAACGATATTGGACATTCCTTGCAAGAAATCTCTATCGTGAGAAACTAACAGTAAAGTTCCACCAAATTTTTGCAAAGCCGCTTTCAAAACATTCTTGGATTTTATATCCAAGTGATTTGTAGGCTCATCCATCAGCAATACATTAATAGGTTGCAATAACAATTTACATAGCGCAAGACGGTTTCTTTCGCCTCCAGAAAGCACTTTTACCTTTTTTTCTACATCATCACCACGAAACAGAAAAGAACCCAACATATCGCGTACTTTCATTCGGTTGGTATCCATTGCTGCATCTTCCATAGTCTGCAACAAAGTAATCTCTCCATCAAGATATTCGGCTTGGTTCTGTGCAAAATATCCTAATTGTACATTATGTCCTAATTTAATCGAACCTTGGTATTCAAATTCATCTACAATCGCTTTAATGAAAGTTGATTTTCCTTGACCGTTTTGACCAACAAAAGCAATTTTACTTCCACGCTCAACTAATAAACTAATATCTTTAAGAATTGTTTTATCACCGTAACTTTTAGTAACCTTTTCAGCTTCTATAACGACTCTACCTGGCTCTTTGGAAACAGGGAAAGAAATATTCATAACCGAATTGTCGTCTTCATCAACTTCGATACGTTCTACTTTATCCAGCTTTTTGATTAAGGATTGTGCCATCGAAGCTTTAGAAGCTTTGGCTCTAAACTTTTCAATCAGCTTTTCCGTCTCTTCAATTTTCTTAGCTTGGTTTTTTTGGGTAGCCAATTGTTTTTCACGAATTTCATGACGCAATTCCAGATATTGAGAATACGGTTTATTGAAATCATAAGCTTTACCAAGCGAAATCTCAATAGTTCTATTGGTAACATTATCCAAAAACATCTTATCATGCGAAACAATAACTACAACCCCTGGATAATTACGCAAAAAGCTTTCTAACCAAATAATACTTTCAATATCCAAGTGATTCGTAGGCTCATCCAGCAATAATACATCATTCGATTGCAATAACAATTTAGCTAATTCAATACGCATTCTCCAACCACCTGAAAAAGTTTCGGTTTGATTGTCAAAAACTTCACGTTTAAACCCTAGTCCTAAAAGAATTTTTTCGGTATCACCAACATAATTATATCCTCCCAACAATTCAAAGCGATGTGTGTAGTCAGATAGGTCTTCTATAATTTGGCTGTATTCTTCACTTTCATAATCCGTACGAGTTACTAATTGATGATTAATATCAGCTAATTTTTTCTCAACAATTTTGATTTCAGTAAATGCTTCGTAAGCTTCTTCCAATACGGTTCTTCCTCTTTCAAAATCAATATCCTGACGCAAAAAACCCAAACGAATTTCTTTCTCCTGAGAAATCACTCCTGAATCCGGAGCAAAGTCTTTCGCTAATATTTTAAGCATAGTTGATTTCCCTGCACCGTTCTTTCCAACAAGACCCACACGGTCACCCGCACCCAATCGAAAAGTCACTTCCTCAAACAAATAAGAACCACCAAACGAAACCGATAAATTGTGTATATTAAGCATGTATTATTATTTTATTCCTTTATGAATTAGTAAATTTGGTCTTTCTAAAAATAGAAAAATTAATTTTTTTGCAAATGTTAAAAAAAGGATCCAAACTATATAGCATTTTAACAGGAACTTGTCCAAAATGCATGAATGAGAGTATGTATGTGGACAAAAATCCGTTACATTTAGGTTCTGTACTCAAGATGAATGAACAATGCAGTCATTGTGGTCTAAAATATCAAATCGAACCTTCCTTCTTTTATGGAGCCATGTATGTTAGTTATGGTTTGAATGTTGCAGTTGGAATTGCGGCTTTTATCGTATCATACGTTATATTCAAAACCAGTATACAAACTTCCTTTATTGCCATTATTGCTACATTAATTATATTGTTTCCAATAGTGTTAAGATGGTCCAGAAACATTTATATCAACATGTTTGTCTCTTACGACCCGACAACTAAAATTTAATTTTAATTAAGATTTTCCACTACGCTTATTGGTAAATCTTTTAATATCTATTTCCTTATCTAGCAATATATCGTTCTCAATATTATCAAACAATGCTTTGG
>NZ_DASTTN010000224.1:0-2255 GCF_035760125.1 Flavobacterium sp. | reverse complement strand
GCGGGAACGTTGGCGGTAACTCTAACAGAAAAAAACGAAATTTAATTAAATGAAATTATTCTCATTTTTGAATAAAGGAAAAAGCAAACCGAGTTACAAATGTTCTTGTTGCGGAAAGACTTACGATGAGTTACCACTTTGTTTTGGTTCTGAATATCCCGACTATTATTTTTCTGTTTCTCCTGATGAACGTGAACAACGAATTGAACTTAAAGAAAGTTTATGTGTTGTCGACAAACAACATTTTTTTCATCGTGGGAGAATAACAATTCCAATAATTGACCATACCGAAAATTTAATTTTTAACGTGTGGACATCAATAAGCGAAGACAACTTTGCGAAACGAATGGACTTGTGGGAAGACCCAAGTAGAATAAGCGAAGAACCATATTTTGGTTGGTTACAGACAATTGTTCCGACCTATGGAGACACATTAAACATAAAGGCAATAGCGAAAGAGCAAGAAGTCGGAATAATTCCTGAAATTAAATGCATTGAGGAAAAACATCGTTTGACTATTGACCAAGAAAAAGGAATTACCTATAAACAAGCATCAGAGATTGTTGCAAAAATATTGAGAGAACAGCATAATCAAAACTAGCGCCTTTTGTGCTAAAAAGAGCTACCGCCAACAGCTACTACAACGGATTTGGGCAATTGGCTTAATGGAAAGTTGGTTTTGTATTTGGGATGATTTGGCAAATCCGAAGATTGGGCTTAATTTAGTCCCAAACCCGCTGTAGTACCAGAACGTTAGCGGTAATTTTGAAGAACGTTCATTATAAAATATCAACGATGATTAAGACTATAAAAAAAATAAATAATCAAACCTGGATAGCTATTTTAGGAGGAACTATACTCTTTTTATCTTGGATTGTCGAAAAAAAATTTGAATCAAATTGGATAAATGAAAAACAGAAACTTGAACGTTCACAATTAGTTATTGATATTACAGAGGTTCAAAGAGCAAATTATGAAGTTGCTTATAATGTTGAGGCTAAAAAAGAAAAGCAAGATTTAGTAGTGCTTACTTTTATACAAGTAGGATTGTGCAGAACATATATAAACCTCTTAAGTTGGAGCAAAGGAAGAATTACTGATGATGCTGAAAACTATAAAAAAATTATAAATTCAAAAAGAGAAATTGATAGTACTAACATTTCAAGCTACAATTCAGGAAATTATGAAAAAGTACATTATAATTTCGAGTTTGTTAAATCCTTTTTTGAAAAGAATTATTTAGATTTAGATAATCAGTTTTCTGTAAAAGTTGATGAAGTTGATGCAAAACAAAATCTTTGGAATATTATATTTACTTTGTTATATGTTTTAGGTAGTTTGCTTGTAGGAGTAAGCTTTGTTCTTGAAAAAACAAGTCCAAAATAAATAAAAAACTACCGCTAACAGCTACTACAATGGATTTGGGCATTAGGATTAATGGAAAGTTGGTTTTGTATTTGGGATGATTTGGCAAATCCGAAAATAGGGCTTAATTTAGTCCCAAACCCACTGTAGTACCAGAACGTTAGTAGCCATTTTACGTGAGCTAAAAGTTCTATAGATAAAATTAATGATGATAAATAACTTCTTAAAATTTTGTTCCTTTCTACTTCTATTACTTTTGTTAAGTTGTTATGGTGTTAATTCTGAAACTTCAGAAATAGGAAGTATCAATACGACTTGTCAATCCAAAAATGCTTGGAAAGAAATAACAGAAGCGTACTCAATCGATAAAATTCAAGATTCAAGTTTTATAGAAGGTTTAAATTATGTAAAGAATCATTTTATAAAACCAAAATACATTCTTTACTTTGAAAGTGGTCCACGAGAAATTATTGGTTGCGACTACTATTCAATTAGAGTCGCCTATAATCCGAAAATATTTGAAGGTGATATTGATGGTTTAACACCAAAGTTATCGGATAAGGAACAGGTTAGAATTAGGAATCGAATATTGAAACTATTATATAAATATGAATGTCCTGAAGGACAAAAAGTTCTTTTAAAAGAAATGAAAGAGCCAGCAATATTTGGAAAAGAATATTATAAAAACAGATAAAAAAACGGCTACTAACAGCTACTACAACGGATTTGGGCAATTGGCTTAATGGAATGATGGTTTTGTATTTGGGATGATTTGGCAAATCCGAAAATAGAGCTTAATTTAGTCCCAAACCCGCTGTAGTACCAGAACGTTAGTAGCCATTACCAGAAAAACAGAAATTAAACTGATGAAACAGATTTTATTTTTACTT
>NZ_DASTTN010000223.1:0-2176 GCF_035760125.1 Flavobacterium sp. | reverse complement strand
GGCTTTGATTTCACTACCGTTGCGATACATGCACACTACCGTCGAAATGGTCCACCGTGAGGATGTAGAAAACGTAATCAAATTGATTTATGAAACATTACTGAAGATTGAGAATAACGAAACCTTCTCTTATTTTAAATAAAAACTTAAAGCACCGTTTATAATGGTGCTTTTTTTATGAAAAATATTATCCCTTTTTTACTTTTTAACTGAATAGCTCAAACTTAGGTTCTTCATTATGAATTCATTCTAACTACATTTAAAAAAATATAAAAACATTAGTCCAAAACGTTACAAAAGACAGCAGTCAAATTGATTTATTATTCCACATTAGTCATGTTTCTGTCGTAAATTTACGCATACTTTTAAATAAAATATTTTCACCATGGATGTTGAAATACTAGCCCGCATACAATTTGCCTTTACAATTGCCTTTCATTATATCTATCCTCCATTAAGTATTGGAATCGGTTTGATAATGGTAATCATGGAAGGACTTTACCTTAAAACCGGAAATAAAGATTACGAAATTTTGACCCGCTTTTGGATTAAAATATTTGCATTGACCTTTGGGATTGGGGTTGCCACCGGAATTATTATGGAGTTTGAATTTGGAACCAATTGGGCGGTGTATTCGCGTTATGTAGGAGATATTTTTGGAAGTGCATTAGCAGCCGAAGGATTATTTGCCTTTGGTTTAGAGAGCACTTTTCTTGGAATATTACTTTTTGGATGGAACCGTGTAAAACCTTGGGTACATTTTGTATCAACTTTAGGTGTGTTTTTAGGTTCTATGTTCTCAGCAGTTTGGATTGTAGTTGCTAACTCTTGGCAACAAACTCCCGCGGGCTATCACATTGTTGGCATAGGATTACATGCAAGAGCCGAAGTGACCGATTTTTGGGCAATGGTTTTCAATCCTTCAAGTGTAGACAGAATCATTCACACTTGGCAAGGTGCAATTTTAGCAGGCGCCTTTTTGGTTTTAAGCGTACATGCTTACTACATTAGAAAAGGGCGTTATGTTGAAATATCTAAAAAAGCGTTCAAAATTGCTCTGGTAGTTGCAACCTTTTTTTCACTTACCCAATTGATTTCAGGTCACAGTACCGCTGATGGTGTTGCTGTTAATCAACCAGCAAAACTGGCTACAATGGAGGGACATTTTGAAAAAGACAAACCTGCCGATTTATATCTTCTGGGCTGGGTCGATAAAGAAAATCAAAAAGTATCGGGAATTGGAATTCCAGGTGGTTTATCATTCTTGGTGCATCAGGATTTCAATGCTCCCATAAAAGGATTAAATAATTTTCCTGTTGAAGACAGACCTAGTCAAATAAATGCCGTTTTTCAATTTTATCACATCATGGTTGCCATTGGAATGGCATTAATAGGGCTTACATTATACGCAAGTTTTTTATGGTGGCGCGGAAGGCTATTTGAAACCAAATGGCTTTTATGGATTTTTTCATTTGCTGTAATTTTACCCCAAATAGCCAATCAGGTTGGATGGTTTACAGCCGAAATGGGAAGACAACCTTGGGTAGTTTATGGACAATTAAGAACTAACAACGCTTTTTCCCAAGAAGTCACCTCTAATCAAATTGTATTTTCATTGGTTATGTTTACAGTGGTTTATTCTCTATTGTTGGCCTTGTTTTTGTATACGGTCAACAAAAAAATCAAACATGGCCCCTATGACGAATCAAAAACACCTGTAACGTTCAAATCCTTTTAATCTTTAATATTATGGAAACTTTTTTAGGAATTGATTATCCTACATTGTGGTATTTAGTAATCGGATTATTGTTTTCGGGTTATGCAATATTAGAAGGTTTTGATTTTGGAGCAGGCGCTTGGCATTTATTTTTCAGAAAAGATTTAAGCCGAAGAATTGCAATAAACGCAATTGCACCTGTTTGGGACGCCAATCAAGTTTGGTTAATAATTGGAGGAGGAGCATTATTTGCAGGATTTCCTGTTATGTATGCTACCATGTTATCGGCCATGTATGTTCCGTTTATGCTCTTTTTAATGCTAAATGTACTTCGAGCTGCCGCAATTAAATTTAGAAGCGTTGAAGAAATGAAATGGTGGAGAAACAGTTGGGACATAATTTATAGTGTTTCAAGCATCCTGATTGCATTTTTGTTAGGGGTCGTTTTGGGTAATATTT
>NZ_DASTTN010000222.1:0-4320 GCF_035760125.1 Flavobacterium sp. | reverse complement strand
TGTTTTTACACAATCTATCGGCCACTCCCCTTCGGTCACAGAAACGCCTATCAAAACCTCTTATACTTCCCGAATACTCGACTTGTCATTCAAAGTCAATTCGGCAATTTCATCCTTTCTTTTAAAGGCAACTCCTTTGTGCTGTTGCATATATTCTATCAAGTTTTTTGTTGCTTTAACCATTTGGGGAGTTCCTCCAATTCGGTCGTGAAAACTAATTGACAATTGTCTTCTTTTAAACTCACTTTCGGCGTACAATTGTTCAAACTCCAATTTCACCTGATTAAAAAATTGGTCTGCCGAAAAATTTTTTCCTTCAATCAATAAAATGTCATTATTCCGTAAAGTATAAGGAACCACCGCAAAATCTTTATTATTCACCTGAACAATAAAAGGTTCATCTCTGCTCAGATCATCAATATGGTACTTAAATCCAAGTTCCTGCAATATTTTCAAAGTATTTTCTCCTCTGCGCAACCAATTGGCATTATAGCCAATAGCTTTTGCCCCGGTAACACTCTTGATGGCATCAACACCGTCCTGAATGAACTTTTTTTCGTCTTCATAAGAAAGATTGTATTGTGAACTCCAATTCATTCCGTGTGCGGCGGCTTCGTGACCTCTTTCCACAATTTCCTTTGCCAATTGCGGATTTTTAAGCACTGCGGAACCCACCATATGCGAGGTTACTTTGATGCCTAAGGTATCCCAATTGTCTAACATTCTAGGAATGCCTTCTTTATAACCATATTGATACCAAGTGGCTGCCGGCAAATCCAGATAACCTTTAGCTAAGTTTTGCGGAAAAGGGCTTTCGGCATTATCAGGCTGTCCACCCGCTTCAAATTGCATTGAAACAGAAACAACCAAACGGGATCCGTCAGCCCATTTTGATTTTTCATTCATAGCGCTGTTTATTTTAGTGTCCATTAAAAAATTATCCAGAGGCAACATACTTGCCACGCCAGCAATTCCGGCTTGTTTTATAAAAGTTCTGCGAGAATTCATCTTGTATTATTTAAAGAAAACATTGTCCAAAGCATATCCGTTGTTAGTCATAAATTGCAGTAGAATGGCAAAGAAAATGAGATGCAGCAACTGGGACGGAATGGCATCCCAGTTTTCAATCATTGCTGTTCCAAAAAGTAAAACTAGCATTACCACCGCTCCCGAAAATGCCGCAGTTTTTGTGAATAATCCTGTAAGCAACAATAGTCCGATGATGAATTCGGCAATGGGCAAAACATAACTAAATGGTAAAATCAATGCTTTGGGTAACATCGTTTTATCAAAATTTCCAACCATCCATTGACTAAAGGTACTTAATTTAGGTAAACGGACAAGCCCGTGTCCAAACATACTAACCGCAATTGCGAGGCGTAAAATCAAAAAAGTGTAAGTGTTCATAGCTTTTTATTTTAATTGTTATTGATAAGACAAATTTCCGACCAAAAATTTCAATAAATTTGTACATATACATTGTAAATTTGTACATATAAAAGATGTTAATCAAAAATCTCTATTTACCATTCGAAATCGGAATATTTGAAACCGATACCTATACTGCCAAAGAGCATAAAAACACCTATTTTGAAATGTTTTTTATTCTTGAAGGAAAAGGGATTCAAGTCATCAATCAGCATCAGTTGGAATATGCACCAAACAAGCTTTTTTTAATATTTCCTCAAGACACGCACGGGTTTGAAGTGATAGAAAAAACCACATTTTTCTTTCTTAGGTTCAATGAAAGCTACCTAAAAACACAAGACAGGGAATGGCTAAAAAAACTGGAATATATTTTCTACAACCATAACCATTTACCGGGCTGCATACTTAAAAATACAGAAGATAAACCATTGATAAGAGCATTGGCAGAGGCTTTGACAAAAGAACAAAAAGGGCAAAATCTTTATAAACAAGAGGTAATGCAACAGCTAATAAATACTATCATAACAATTGCCGCACGAAATATCGCTCTGTTGGAAACAGCAAACCAATACCATCCAACTCAACCGCTGTCTGTATTGGGGTATGTACACCAAAACATTTACTTTCCAAATGCTCTAAGAATCGAAAAATTAGCGGAACATTTTAATTTATCGCCCAATTATATGAGTGAGTATTTTAAAAAACAAACAGGGGAAAGTTTTCAACACTACATCAATTCCTATAGAATGAAACTGATTGAAACACGTCTGCTTCATACTAATTTTCGTTTAAATGAAATTGCAGATGAATTTGGTTTGACAGATGTAAGCCATCTCAACAAACTATTTAAAAACCATAAAGGAATTAATCCTAGTGAATTTAGAAAATTTGCTAATGTTGATAGAAAAGCAAACGAAACAAAAATATAAATGGAAGTCAACAATCACCAGTCTTTAAGCTCTAAGCATATTCCAATAAACTCCCCGACATTCTAAGTCATAATAAACTGCTAAACTTACTATTTCCGTTGCCTGTTTACATTATTTTTATAACTTTATGATTCAATAACCCAAAATAGATTATAATGAAAATAGCAATTTTAGGAACTGGAGCCGTTGGCACAACAATAGCCACCAAATTGATAGAATTAGGTCATCAAGTAATGATCGGCTCCCGTAGTAATACCAATGAAAAAGCAATTGAATTTGTTAATAAATTTGAAAAAAATGCGAGTAATGGTACTTTTGAAGAAGCAGCAACTTTTGGAGAAATCATCTTCAATTGTGTCAAAGGTGAATTTGCGATAGCAGCATTACAATCAGCTGGAAAAGGTATTGAAAACAAAATCCTTATCGATATTTCCATCCCTACCGATACTAGCAAAGGAGCGCCATTGAGCTTAATTCCTGAACTTTGTAATACCAATTCATTGGGAGAAGAAATCCAAAAAACCTTTCCGAATACCAAAGTGGTAAAAACCCTAAACACAATGTGGAGTACCCTAATGGCCATTCCATCAATGTTAAAAGAGGGAGACCACACTAATTTTATATCTGGTAATGATGAGGAAGCCAAAAATACAGTGAAAAATTTACTACATGAAATAGGATGGAAAGAGGGTTCAATTCTAGATTTAGGAGACATTACAGCTTCCAGAGGAACTGAAAGTCTGGTATTGCTATGGCTAAGAATTTGGGGAACCACTATAGGTACTTTTAGTTTTAAAGTTGTTAATTAACACTTCAACTCTTTATCCTCGAATACTAAAAACACATTTGAAATGCCTACAAAAAGCCATGAACTTTTTGTAGGCATTTTTCTTTTGTACATACACAAAACGACTACCCTTTGAACTTTAAAAAAAATCCAAAAGTCAGTACCGATACTCTTTTAAAAAATAACTATTTTTGCAGTCTAATTTTTTTACCATGTCAAAGAAGAAATACAAAATAGCGGTGATTCAATTGAATCTAAACGATGTTGCCGAAAACAACCTTAAAAAATGTTTGAGTTGGGTGCGTGATGCCGCCAATCAAGGGGCTGAGGTGATTTCGTTGCCTGAGTTATACAGCAGTCATTATTTTTGTCAAAGTGAAGATGTTGACAATTTTGCTTTGGCAGAACCATTGTACAGCACGTCATTTATTGCTTTTAGCGCGTTGGCAAAAGAATTGGGAGTGGTTATTATTGTTCCTTTCTTCGAAAAAAGAATGGCAGGAATTTACCATAACAGCGCTTACATCATTAATACTGATGGTACTGAGGCTGGATTGTATCGCAAAATGCACATTCCGGACGATCCACATTTCTATGAAAAATTCTATTTTACGCCAGGTGATTTAGGTTTCAAGGCCTTCCCTACAGAAAAAGGAAAAATAGGAACTTTAATTTGTTGGGATCAATGGTACCCGGAAGCAGCTCGTTTAACAGCCTTACAAGGTGCCGATGTGTTGTTTTACCCAACAGCAATTGGATGGCATCCGCTAGAAAAAGAACAATATGGTGAAAACCAACATGGTGCCTGGATGAACGTAATGAAAGGTCATGCCGTTGCCAATGGTGTATATGTAGCAGCCGCCAACAGAATTGGTTTGGAACAATATATCGAAGGAACTGCCGGAATTCAATTTTGGGGATCATCGTTTATTGCGGGACCACAAGGCGAAATTTTGGCTCAAGCCTCACACGATAAAGAAGAAATTCTGATTGCAGAGGTAGACTTGGATTTACAGGAAAATGTACGTCAGAACTGGCCTTTCTTTAGAGACAGAAGAATCGATGCCTTCGGGGATATTACCAAAAGAGCAATCGACTAATCATGAGTACAAACAACAGACGATTCCCCGCAGAATGGGAAAAGCAACAAGGAATTTTATTGTGTTTTCCACATAA
>NZ_DASTTN010000221.1:0-7694 GCF_035760125.1 Flavobacterium sp. | reverse complement strand
ACTAATGGTTTGACAGGAGCTATAGATAAAGTTTCGGTTTGGAATAAAAATCTAACAAGTGCTGAAATTTTAGCGCAATTTAGTGCTGTGACTCCTTCATTGCCTATTTTAAAAATACCAACCGAGCGATTCGCAAATGATATTCATCGACCTAAATACCATTTAATGCCTTCAGCAGCTTGGTCTAATGAACCTCATGGATTGATTTACGTAGGTAATAAATACCATATCTTTAGTCAAAGAAATTTTAATGGCCCATATTTAGAACATATCAATTGGGGACATTATGTGAGTGATGATCTTGTGAGTTGGAATGAAAAAACACAAGTATTATGGCCACAGCCAGGATTTGATGAAGTAGGGATTTGGTCCGGTCATGCGGTTGTTAAAGATGGAGAGCCTTTTATTTTTTATACCGGTGTTAATAAATCTAGAGCTGGAATTGGGCTTGCAACTTCAACTTCTCCATATGATGTTTGGAAAAAGAATGGTGATCCAATTATAGCAAATGCCCCAACCTCAATTGCTAATTCAGATTTTAGAGATCCATTTGTGTTTCAAAACAATTCAGATTGGTATATGATGGTGGGGACAGGATTGAGAAACGGTACTTCAAGAGGAGGATTGTTTTTGTATAAATCTATAGGTGGAGATTTTACACAATGGTCACTACAAGGAACTATGTTGGAAGGTAATCCTTCGGTCGATGGAACTGGGGATTTTTGGGAAATGCCCATATATTATAACTTTGGTTCTAAATCAATTGTATTGATAAATAAACTCCCAAATGCAAATGCTTTATATTGGTCTGGAAGTTTTAATGGTTCTCAATTTGTTAGAGATAATGCGGTTCCAGAGCGACTTGATGTTATTAATCAATTGTTGTCTCCTTCAATTGCTCCGGATGCTAGTGGTAATTTAACTGCAATTGGGATAATTCCAGACGGTGTTAGCTCTGCCAAGGAAAAAGCTCAAGGTTGGGCACATGTTTTCAGTTTGCCACGAGTTTGGACTCTTGTAAATGGTAAAATAAAACAAGTCCCTCATCCTAATTTATTGAAGTTAAGAGGAGGTGCTGCAAGTTTCTCTAATGTAAGTTTTAGTCAGTCTACTTCGAATGTGTTAAATGGAGCTACTGGTTCACAATATGAAATTGTAGCAACTGTTGATCATGGTACAGCCACTAAAGTTGGTTTTTCACTTAATAAAAATGTAGGTACGGGTGAGCAAACATTAATCTATTATGATTATTCAACCAGTAGTTTTGTAGTGGATAGAAGTAAATCGTCCATTTTGTCCGATGTTCCCCTTTCAAACCAATCTACAAATTATGTTTTGCCAGCTGGGAATGTGAATTGGAGGATTTTTGTTGATGCATCTGTAATTGAGGTGTTTGTGAATAATGAACTGGCATTTGCGACACGTTCATTTCCGTCCACTGGTAATAATTTGATAGATTTATATGCACAAGGCGGTATCGCTAATGCAGTAGATTTGAAAATTTATAATATCAATGGTGGAGGAGTAGCATCAGTTTCAAAGGGTGTAAATGATAAAAAAGAAACGATGCACCCAATTGTTTATCCAAATCCATCCAATGCAAATTTCAATATTAAATTCAATAAAAATGAGGATGCACTAGTTTATGCTTATGTTTTTGATATAAATGGTTTTCCAATAAAAAAGATTGAATCAGCGTTATATTCAGAAAATCAAATCATTAATTGGGATGGTTATATGGAAAATGGGAAAAAGGTAAATGAGGGTGTTTATATTGTAAAAGGTTTTTATAACGAAGAATTGTTTGATGCTAAATTAATTGTGAATTAATAAGTTTTTAAATGTTTTGGTTAGAAATGTTTAGAACGTTTCTGAAAATTTAATATTGATAAAAGGGCAGTCCATTTGGACTGCCCTTTTATCATTTGTATCAAACAATTGTCTGTTTAATTGTAGGTCTATTGTTCTTAGATATACATTAAAAGCATTGCACTTTAGTGAGTTTTGCTTTAACTTCTAAATATATTTTAACCACAAATTAGACAGAATTAACACGAATTAATTCTGTCTAATTCTTTTTTAAATGATTGGTATAAACCTGAGTTTGATTATTCAATATTTTATTATTCATCAGATATCCTGGAGGTCTTTTTTCGAACTTATATGTATCTATTTGTAGGTAGTAATGATTTGTAAACTTCGAGGGGTATAAATGATTTTGAAAAATAAGCTGTGTAGCAATCGAACTCAAATTATAGGGCTCTTACTAATGGATTGCTTTAAAATGTGATTAATTTTTCTCTAATGGTTTGTCAATATTTCCGACTTGTGTCATTTTTTTAGGCATAAGAAGTTGATATGCTTGCGCTATTTTTTTTAAAATCAATAAAAAAAGAATGATATAAAAACAAGATTGATAATTAAAGTATTAAAAAAATATTGAATACTAATTTTTGTATAATAAGAGATGTTTCGAAAATGAAATTTTATGTAACATAATTGAAATAAATGTAGAATCAATAAAAAATTATTTTGCGTAATTGTCTTTTAATCAATTAGTTGTGAAATGTGTTATTTTTCAAACGTTATAGTAACATTTTGGAATGTTTAATTTTATGTTAAGATATAGTTTTGGAAGTATTAAAAAAATATAGTGATGAATAAAAAAATAATGAGTTGGTCAATCATTGCGGCATTCGCAGGGTTCTTGTTTGGGTTCGATACAGTAGTAATTTCTGGTGCAGATAAAACGTTACAGGCATTATGGCATTCTACAGATTTTTTTCATGGTTCGGTAGTAATGGCTATGGCTTTATGGGGTACAGTTATTGGGGCAATTTTTGGAGGAATTCCAACAAATAAATTAGGGAGAAAAAAAACTTTGTTACTTATAGGATTGCTTTTTGCCATTTCTGCACTAGGTACATCATTAGCAAATGACCCATGGGTTTTTGCGGTTTTTAGGTTTCTTGGAGGTTTAGGGATTGGAGCTTCAACAATTGCAGCACCGGGTTATATTTCTGAAATTGCCCCGGCAAAAGATAGAGGTCGTTTAGTTGGTTTTTACCAATTCAATATTGTATTAGGAATTCTCTGTGCTTTTTTATCTAATTATTTATTAAGTGATATTGGTGAGAATTCTTGGAGATGGATGTTGGGAATACAAGTTTTTCCTTCACTAATTTATTCGATTTTGGTGTTTAATATTCCAGAAAGTCCAAGATGGTTATTATCCGAATCTAAAATGGAAGAAGCTAAGGAAGTTTTACAGAAAGTATTTTCAAAAGATGAAATAAATCAATTCATAGAAGAGGTAAATAAAGATAACATTGCAACTCCTGTGAATGAAAATATTTTCATGAAAAAATACAGGGTTCCTCTAATGTTAGCTTTCTTAATGGCTTCATTTAACCAATTGTCAGGTATAAATGCGTTTTTATATTATGCACCAAGGATTTTTGGTGAAGCTGGATTAGGTGCCAAAGCTGCTTTGTTTAGCAGTATAGGTATTGGTTTTATAAATCTTGCATTTACATTCATTGGAGTTTTTCTGATAGATATATTAGGACGTAAAATGTTAATGTATATTGGATCCATTGGATATATCATTTCGTTAAGTCTTGTTTCTATGGCTTTCTTTTTTCATTGGACGGGAGTGTTTGTGCCAGTATTCTTGTTTTTATTTATTGCTTCTCATGCTATAGGTCAGGGTGCGGTAATTTGGGTGTTTATATCTGAGATTTTCCCAAATCATCTAAGATCATCAGGGCAATCATTTGGTAGTACAACACACTGGGTTTTAGCCGCTATCATTCCGTCTTTGATTCCTTTTTTATTTACTACAATTGGAGCTGGAGTTGTGTTTTTGTTTTTTGCAATAATGATGTTTTTTCAACTTGTATTTGTATTTGTCATGATGCCTGAAACCAAAGGGATTTCTTTAGAAAACCTTAGTAAAATATTAATTAAAAAATAATGAGCATGAAAAAACCGTCCACTAAAGGAATTTTTAAAAGTATATTTTTTATCCTAATTCTGAATATAATGAATAGCTGTAGTACTACAAAAACAAGTAATGAAGAAGTGTTAACCAATGAAGAATTATATAGACCAAATTTTCATTTCACACCTAAAAAAGGTTGGATGAATGACCCCAATGGTATGTTTTTCTATAAAGGTTTATATCATTTATATTTTCAGCATTATCCAGATGATAATATTTGGGGCCCTATGCATTGGGGCCATGCAACAAGTAAAGATATGATTACTTGGAAGGAACAAAAAATTGCACTTTATCCAGATAGTATGGGGTATATTTTTTCAGGAAGTGCCGTGGTAGATGTTCATAATACTTCGGGATTTGGTAGTCTAAAAAATCCTCCAATAGTAGCAATGTTTACCTATCACGATGCTGTGAAAGAAAAAACGGGAGCTACAGATTATCAATCACAGGCAATAGCATATTCTTTAGATGAAGGAATGACTTGGACAAAGTTTAACGGGAATCCTGTAATAAAAAACCCAGGTATTAAAGATTTTAGGGATCCAAAAATGATTTGGGATGCTATTCATAATCAATGGATAATGATTCTGGCTGCGGATGTGGAAACTAAAATATATCGTTCTTCAAATTTAATTGATTGGGAATTGGCTTCAGCATTTGGAAAGAATTTAGGAGTGCATGGAGCTCCATGGGAATGCCCAGATTTTTTTCCTATCAAAGTTGAAGGCTCAGCAGATATGAAATGGGTGCTTTTACAAAGTATTAATCCTGGTGGTCCAAATGGAGGATCTGCAACGCAATACTTTGTTGGTAACTTTGACGGAAAAACATTCACCCTAGATGATTCATTCGCTCAAGATTTAAACAATTTTGAAGGACTGTGGGTTGATTATGGTAAGGATAATTATGCTGGAGTTACTTGGTCTAATATTCCTGATACTGATGGACGTAAATTATTTATGGGTTGGATGTCAAATTGGGAATATGCAAATAAGGTTCCGACAAAAAATTGGAGGAGTAGTACCACTGTTCCTAGAGAATTGAAACTTATAAATACGGATGGCCATTATAGAATTGTTTCACTTCCAGTAAAGGAGTTGGATAAATATATCTCAAAGACTATTAAAAAAGATCTTCTTACTATAGATAAAGCAACTGTGATAGTTGATAAATCTACTGTAGATATGTCAAGGTTAGACATTCATTTTACGATGAATGGTTTAAAGGACGATAATTATGATTTTATTTTATCAAATAAGGAAAACAATGCAGTTCATTTTGGAATCAACAAAAAAGATAAGTGTTTTTATATTGATAGAAGAAGTGCAAGTCAAAAAACATTTTCAGATGAATTTGCAAAGAAAATTTCAAAGGCTCCAGTCACATCAGATTTTAATTCAATTGAAGTGAGGATAATTATTGATAAAACCTCGATCGAGGTGTTTTATGATAATGGAAAAACAGTTATGACTGAGATTTATTTTTCAGATAAGCCAATGGAGTCATTCTCAATCGCTAAAGCAAATTCTGATTTTGAACTTAAAAATATATTTATAAACCAATTAAATATTAAATAACATATGTGCAGAGCTATTTTAATAATTTAAAAATAAATATGTTTAAAACTAAAACCAAATAACCAAAATAATTGAATGTATGAAAATTAAAAAACTAAAAATGATGAAAAAGAGTATAACAATATGCTTTCTTTTCTTTATGTCTGTTATGTCAGCACAGCAGATTCAAATAAAAGGAGTAGTTAAAGGAGAAGATGGCCAGGGGCTGCCAGGGGCCAATATAAATTTAAAAGGGAGTAACACTAATACTTCTACAGATTTTGATGGAAAATTTCTAATAAATGCCAAGATTGGGGATGAATTGATTGTGACATTTATTGGATATAAATCAAGATCCATAAAAGTAGATGACATTAATAAAATGTACAATATTGTATTAGTAGATGAAAGCAATACTCTTAAAGAGGTAGTTATTGTCACGGGATATACAGCAGAGAAAAGATCTGAAATATCAGGTTCAGTTTCAATAGTAAAAATGGCTGATATCACTAAGCAACCTACTCCAAATTTATTGTCTGCTCTTCAAGGAAGAGTTGCAGGATTGCAAATAAATTCTGGAGGAACACCTGGAGGAAGCGATACTCAAATTGTCATTAGAGGTTTAACAACCGTAAACAGTGGTTCTGCTCCACTTTGGGTAATTGACGGTGTTCAAACAAACAACTCAACTGGATTAAATCCAGATGAAATTGAGTCTATTCAAGTTCTGAAAGATGGTGCTTCGGCAGCAATATACGGTACTTCGGCCGCCAACGGGGTAATTGTCGTAACAACTAAGAAAGGAAAAAAAGGGGTTTCTGAATTTTCTTTTAAAACAGAAACTATTGTTAATCATCTTAGAGATAAAATAAGCTTATTGAATTCCCAACAATGGGCAGATGTAACTTATCAGGCACAATTAGGAGCAGGAATTACAACACCGACTCATCCAGTTTTAATCAATAATGGTTCAGGGTTTACCATACCGCAGTATCTTGATCCAAATGGAGTACAAACAGCATCAGATACGAATTGGGTTAATGAAATTATTGATGATTCCTATTCTTCCAATACTGATTTCGGGTATCGTAAAGGAACAGATAAATTGAGTTTGTATACCCAAGTAAGCTATTCTGAAGACAATGGGATTCAAAAGTATACTAATTATAAAAGGTTGAATGCTAGATTAAATGCTTCTTACAAGTTTTTTAATGACAGATTGACAATAGGAGAGAACTTTTTGTTTTCAAAAATTGATGAAGTGAAAAACAATCAATTTGAAAATGCAATTCTTCAAAATCCTTTGATTCCTGTATATACTAATTTAGGAGATTATGCTGCGCCTATGTCTGGTGGATTACAAGATAAACCTAACCCATTAGCTAACTTATGGAGCAATAGAAACAATGTTCAAAAAATCAATCGTTTTCTTGGAAATGTTTATGGCAATTTCAAAATACTTAACGGCTTAGTTTTCAATAGCACATTGAATTTTGATAGTGGCACATACAAATTTAACACTGCAACAGAAGCATTTTCAGTTAATGGGTCGATTCCTTCCGTTTTTCAAAATATTACCACTGATGATATAGATAACAACACCCTTGCCACCATCTTTACAAATACATTGGAATATAATAAAAGTTTTGGCAAAGGCAAGATTTCATTGTTAGCTGGAATTGAAAATACGGCAAGAGAAGACAAGTATCATAATAATTTGACAAGAGGTGTTGATATAACAAATCCTTCAGGATATATTGTTAGAAGTGATGCACAATTTCAAACTATAGAGGATAAGGTTGAATCCTATAAAATATCTCAATTTGGATCTGCAAAATATGTCTATGATGATAAATATGTACTTTATGGTTCCTTAAGAAGAGATGGTTCTTCCCGATTTGGACCTAATAATAGGTATGGTATTTTTCCTGCTGCTTCAGCTGCATGGACTGTAAGCAATGAGAATTTTTTAAAAGACAATAAGTCATTGTCCAATTTAAAATTAAGATTTTCATGGGGAGTTAACGGGAATGATTTAATTGGAAACTATTTATACCTCTCTAGTTTTATCAATAATACATCGGGTGGAGTTATCGAAAATTCAGACTATGATATTGATGGTGACGGGACAGGCT
>NZ_DASTTN010000220.1:0-20682 GCF_035760125.1 Flavobacterium sp. | reverse complement strand
GATGGAAGAATTCCATCGGATAAAGGGACGATCGCAGAGATTTTAAGAGAGAATGGCTATAACACTTTTGCAGTGGGTAAATATGGAGTGACTCCTGATGAGGATGCTACCGATGCAGGTCCATTTGACAGATGGCCAACAGGAAAAGGTTTTGATCATTTCTATGGTTTCTTAGGTTCTCAAACTGATCAGTACAATCCTGATTTGGTGGAAGATCAAGTGCACGTAAAACCTGATGGTCGCCATTTAAACGAACTTATTACTGACAAAGCAATCAGTTATATCCAAAAACAACAGAAAGCGGCACCTGGAAAACCATTCTTTTTATACTATGCGCCAGGAGCTGCTCACGCACCACATCAAGTGGAAGCTTCTTGGAGTGACCAATACAAAGGAAAATTTGACGAAGGTTGGGATGTATACCGTGAAAAAGTATTGGCTAATCAAAAGAAATTAGGAGTAATCCCTGCCAATGCAATATTGCCGGAACGCAATCCGATTATAGCTGATTGGAAAAAACTGACTCCAGACCAAAAGAAAGTCTATGCCAGATTCATGGAAGTTTATGCTGGATACCTTACCTATACGGATCACGAAATTGGAAGAGTGGTTAATTATTTGAAAGAAAGCAATCAATTGGATAACACTTTAATTTTCGTTGCCATTGGAGATAATGGAGCCAGTAAAGAAGGTACTCAGGTTGGTACAATTAGCCAAAATCTTTTTGCTAAAGGAGTAACTGACGAAAAGAATCTTCAGGATAATTTAGCCAACATAGGAGAAATTGGAACAGCGAAAGGTCTTAATACAAACTATCCATTGGGATGGGCACAAGCCACTAATGCACCTTTCAAAAATTGGAAGCAAGATGCACAATCAGAAGGAGGAACACGTAATCCTTTGATTGTTTTTTATCCAAAAGGAATTAAAGAAAAAGGCGGAATCAGAAACCAATATAGCCATGTGACGGATATTCTTCCTACTACATTGGAAATTGCTGGAATCAAAGCTCCTGAAAAAATTAAGGAAATTAAACAGGATATTATTCAGGGTTCTTCTTTATATGCTTCGTTGAATGACGCCAAAGCAGAATCATTACACAAAGTACAGTATTATTATATTTTTGGTAACAGAGCCATTTACAAAGATGGTTGGAAAGCGGGAGCAGCACATGCAAATCCTTTTACTTCACCAAATGCTGCCGGTAAAAATCAAGCACCAGTACCAAGCAATTTTGATAATGATGTTTGGGAATTATATAACCTAAACGAAGATTTTAACGAGCGAGTGAATTTGGCAAGTAAGTACCCTGAAAAATTAGAGGAACTTAAAAAGTTGTTTGATGAGCAAGCCAAAGAAAACAACGTTTATCCGTTAATTGATTGGCAGGATGTGTTAGGCAGAAAAATACACAATCCTACTGGAGACAAAAACCAGAATCTTCAGGAATTGATTCATAAAGCAACGCAAGCTGGCAGCTCTAATTAATAAAATAAAATTAGCGCTTAGTGAACAGTTAAGAGCGGTTGGCTTTTGTAATCACTAAGTGCTAATTTCTAATCACTTAAAAAAGTATGAAACTAATAGATTTTCAAATAATAGGAAAAAAGATTGTCGTCGGGGCGATTGTCTTTTTTGTGCCGTTAGTCATTTTGGCTGGAGGCTTAGCATTAGTAAATCATTTTTTAAAATAAGAAATCATGGCATTAGATCAAAAATTAAAAAGAAAACTAACAAAAGATTTAAGCATAAGTCTTTTAATTTACAGTTTGCCGGTATTGGCAATCTTACTTTATTTTAAATTAAGTAATGGTGATGTAAGTCAGTCGCATCTTGTATTACCATCATTTTTAGAATTCGCAAAACCTGCATTCGAAAACATTCGAACTTGGGGATTAATCGTTTTTATGCTGGTTTTAGGGACAGTTGAATTTGCCGCAGGTTTATACGATGACCAATGGACAGGAACTGAGCGAAAAATTGACATCATTTGTTTTCTGGCACCAAAACTGCTTTTGCCACCTGTGGTTGCTTTTTTTAGTTTAACAGCTTTACCATATTTAATTCCAAATTTGGCAAATACACTTTCTTGGGTTCCGTTTTGGGGAGGTTTTTTCTTAATTGCAATTGCCGATGATTTAACGCAGTATTGGTACCATCGTTTGCATCATCAAGTGCCATTTTTATGGCGTTTTCATAGAACGCACCATTCGGCTCCGTATATGGGAATGGCAATGGCTTCAAGACAAAACTTCCTTTACACAGTGTTTTTCTCCCAAATTTATTTGACGGCAACATTGACTTATTTAGGTTTAGGATTACCGGCTTTATTTGTTTTGGTTATCAAAAGTATAATCACATTGGGTGCACATTCCAGTCTTGCCTGGGACAAACCGTTTTACAAATACAAAGTGTTGCATCCTATTGCATGGGTTTTGGAACGACTTATTTCGACTCCGGCCACACACCACGCACATCACGCCGATACAAGCGGTGACGGTGTAGGTCATTTTAAAGGAAACTTTGGGAATATGTTTTTCCTATGGGACGTGATTTTTGGAACGGGTTTAATTACACGTAAATTCCCAGAATCATACGGAACGAAATCATACAAAAGTGAAGAATGGTATGCGCAGTTTTTGTGGCCAATATTCAAATCCAAAAAAGAAGGAAGTCCTTTAGCAGAAGGTGTGTTTGCACTGCCAATATCTCAAAAAAAAGAGTCAGTTTCATCAAATCCAAATCAATATGAACCAGTTCAATCTTAACAGGGTTAAAAACAGTATTACAGCAGTGTTGTTGTTCTTTGCCTTGGGTGTTTCTGCCCAAACTAAAAACACATTTACGTTGCAGTTAGATTCTTTTTCCGCAAAAATTAATGAGCAGACAAACCCACAGATAATTGATGCCAGAAGTGCCAATGAATTTGCGATAAACCATATCAATGGAGCGGTTAATTTTAATTTGGAAACACAAAACTATGCTAAATATGTATCCCAATTGGATAAATCAAAACCTGTGTTTATCTACTCTATTGCCTCATACCGAAGTGGTCTATTGGCAAACGAATTATTGAAAAACGGTTTTTCGGAAGTGCATGACTTAGAAGGAGGAATAGCTGCTTGGATAGGCGGAGGTAAACCTTTTTATTTCAATTCAAAAAGCAAATTGACCTTAGCGGAATACCAAAAAGTAGTAGCCGATAACAACACTGTTTTGGTCGATATCGGGTCAAGATATTGTGGCGCCTGCAAAAAAGTAAAACCCGTTTTGGAAACCATCAGAACCCAATATGGAGAGAATGTAAAAATCGTAGAAATTGATTTAGAAGATAACCCGCTGATCATAGCCGATTTAAAAACAGTGAAGGTTTTTCCAACTTTGATTTTATATCAAAAGGGTAAAATTGTTTTCAAAAAAGACGGTTTGGGTGATTTGAAAAAAGACGTTGATGTGGCTTTGGCCCATTAATAATGGTAAAATAAAAAATCATCAGTTGCTCCCGAAAGCTATAGAGAGTGGAATTAAATTAAGTTTTTTTGGTTATTTTGACTGAATGGAAATTACAGTGACATCAAACAGACAAAGTGAATCACATGATGAGCAATAAATGTGATTTCTTTGAATGTCAGAGTAGCTGTTGGAAATTCGGGGGAAAGTTTTTGGTTAGGTTTGGGCTTAATTTTAATTACATTACGCTTTCGGGGAAACGGATGATGAATGATAAAAATATGAAAATATATAGTTTAATAGCTGGAATTGTTTTTTCTGGTTTAAGTTCAATTTTTGCGCAAGAGAGTAAAGCGGTTGCTGTTGTTTCCACAAAAGAGTGTCAAGATTTTTGCAAGGCAAATACTTCTAAAAAAGCATTGCTGTTACAATCCATTAGTAATAGTTCCAAGGGGAACGCTGTTGCTACTTCAACCAATGGTATGGTTTGGGTCGCGGCAGGGAATTTCAGTATGGGAACTAATGATTATCCAGATGCAAAACCTATTCATGAAGTGAGTGTCAAAGGATACTGGATTGACGAGCACGAGGTAACGAATGCCCAATTTGCTACTTTTGTACAAGCAACAAATTATGTAACAGTAGCAGAAAGACCACTGAATCCAAATGATTATCCGGGGGTTCCGCTTGAAAATTTAGTGCCGGGTTCTGCGGTATTTTCTCCTCCAGCTGGTCAAGTTTCTTTGGAGAATATGCAACAATGGTGGAAATATGTACCGGGAGCCGATTGGAAACATCCTTCAGGGCCGGAAAGTAATATAGCTGGATTGGAAAATTATCCTGTGGTTCAAATTAGTTATGTAGATGCAAAGGCCTATGCAGAATGGGCTGGAAAGCGACTTCCAACGGAGGCAGAATGGGAGTTTGCCGCTAAGGCTGGAAGACCACAAACAAAATATTATTGGGGGACAGATCTTAAGCCAAACGGGAAATGGGTTGCCAATATTTTTCAAGGGAGTTTTCCCAATAATAATACAGCCGAAGATGGTTTTATTGGAGCCGCTCCCGTAAAATCATTTCTTAAAAATCCTTTTGGTATTTATGATTTGGAAGGAAATGTATGGGAATGGTGCAGTGATTTATACCGTGAAGATTATTATAAAAACAGCCCAAATGATAATCCAAAAGGACCTTCGACCAGTAATGATCCAGAAGAACCCGGGGTAGAAAAACACGTTCAAAGAGGTGGGTCTTTCTTATGCAGTGATCAATATTGTATTCGATATGTGGCGGGAAGCCGCGGAAAAGGCGAAACGACCAGTGCTTGTAATCACTTGGGATTTCGATGTGTGAAGGATAAACAATAAAGCTAAAGATCTAAATAAAATTTTTAAAAAATGTCACAAAACACAAAACAATTTGCAATTCACGAAGATTGGACGGTAGTAATCTTAGGTTTTCTGATTATTGGATTATCGCTTTCGGTTTTTCTTCTCCCAGTTCCAGTATTTAAATGGGCAAATTATGCTGAACTTGTAGAAGATGTGTTTGGCTATGTTAATTTAAAAATTGTTTTACAACAATTTATTTACCTAACGACTATTGGAACTTTAGGAACTTTTCTAATAGGGAAGTCTGTTAAGAATTTTCTGCTGGGGTTTCCGGCGGTATATGTACTGACGGTCGTTGCATTGACAATTGCAGGTAATGGTCAAGTAAAGGCGCTTAATCTGGAAGCAGTAATTTTTAGTCTTTTTATTGGCTTATTCATTGGTAATTTCTTTACGCTTCCAACTTGGTTTCGTGCGGCACTTTCTACAGAATTGTTTGTTAAAATTGGATTGATATTACTTGGTACCAGTGTGATTTTTTCAGATATTCTTAAGGCTGGTTTTTTAGGATTGATGCAGGCCTTAGTTGTGGTGGTGTCGGTTTGGTATTTTGCATTTTGGCTGTGCAAAAAATTAAAAGTAGACGATGAACTCACTATGATGATATCCAGTGCCGTTTCTATTTGTGGAGTTTCGGCTGCAATTGCGACCTCTGGCGCCATAAAAGGAGATTCAAAGAAACTTTCCTATGTGATTTCTATGGTATTGATTACGGCTATCCCAATGATGATTTTTATGCCAATTATTGCAAAGTATTTTAACTTTTCAGAAGAAGTGACTGGCGCTTGGCTCGGAGGCAGTATTGACACTACTGGAGCTGTGGTTGCATCAGGCTCATTGGTAGGTGAAACCGCTTTGAAAATAAGTACAATTGTAAAGTTTTCACAGAATGTGCTTTTAGGTATAGCGGCATTTGCGATATCCATATACTGGACATATACTAAGAATAAATCATCTGAGGTTATTGAGTCTAAACCGACTTTGAGAATCATCTGGGAACGTTTTCCAAAGTTCGTTATTGGTTTTATAACTGCGTCATTGGTTTTTTCTTTTCTGGTTCCAATTGAAATTAGAGATGCTACTAAAGACAGTTTGAAAAATCTACAGAGTATTTGGTTCGCTTTGGCTTTCACCAGCATTGGTTTAGAGACAAATTTTAAAGATTTATTGAATTCAAATAGTAAAAAACCGTTCTATGTTTTCTTAATAGCACAGACGTTTAATGTTATCATTACTCTAATCATTGCCTTTATTTTATTTGGCAAATGATTGAGCGTAATTAGCCGGGGAGAATGACCAATTCCTCAGGCTGTACAGTAAAATTAATTCTGTTATCATACGGAACAGAGTTGATTGATTTTGGGTCATACTTGATTTTTTTTTTTGTAAGTGCAATAATTCATTTTTGAATTGTTGCACTTTTTTGTAGGATATATATTCATTAAATATTTTTCTGTGTCAATTTGTCGATTTTTTTTGTTGGTTAGCGAAGTTTTTAATTATTTTTGAAGTAATGAATTTTTAAACAAAGCAAATGAGCTATAAAATTACACTACTTCTTACTGTCTTCTTTTCACTTTCACTTTTTGCTAATGTTTCTCAGGCAGAAAAGGATGTTCTTATAAAATTAAACCAAACGACCAATGGTGCTAAATGGATTAATAAATGGGATCTTTCTTTGCCAATGAACAAATGGTACGGAGTTAAAGTTGTTGACGATAAGGTAATTTCGATAAACTTAAACAATAATAATTTGACAGGTCGTATTCCTGTAGAGATTACTACATTGTTGAATTTGCAGGAACTGAATTTAGGTACCAATTTATTGAACGGTGAAATTCCGCTGAATATTGGTAATTTGAAGAATTTGCAAATTTTAGACCTTTCGTTTAATAAATTAACTGGTTTTATCCCTGTTTCAATTTGTACTTTACCTAATTTAAAAGCATTAGTACTTGATCGAAATATATTATCTGGTGAGTTGCCTCCACAAATTGGGAAGCTTTTGATGTTAGAAATTTTATCATTGTATGAAAATTCTTTTCAAGGACAATTACCTGTCTCTTTTTATGAGTTAAAAGCTTTAAAATCAGTATCTTTGTATTCTAATAGGTTTACAGGCAAATTAAGCCCTGCGATTGGTAATCTGGTATTGTTAGAAAATTTAAACCTTTTTGACAATGATTTTAAAGGTCAAGTCCCATTAGAATTGGAAAAATTAATCCATTTGAAAAAAATGAATATATCCTATAACTTGTTCTCGGGACTAGTTTCCAACAGATTATCATTATTGGATAAATTGAATATGACCATGCGAAATGAAGTAGGAAACGTAGTTTCGTTACCCGTTATTAAAGGGTAATAATTTCATTGCAAGGCTGCAAGAGATTTAAAGTTGTTTGTTTTAATACATTTAGTTAGAAAACCCTGTAAATTCATACATTACAGGGTTTTTCGTTTTTATATGTTTTCTGATTATAAAATTCTCCTTCCTTATTTTAGACCGCAAAATTTAAATTTCGATTATATTTAATCTATTGGTGTTGTGGTAATTGTATAATTATGTTAAATTAGTGGAAAAATTAATGTTTTTTTTACACACACACTTTATTGCAAACAGTTTTTTTGGAGTTGTGTTTTTCTGATTAATGGTCAATGAAACTCCTGTTTGAAATTAGTTCTTTCCTTTTTTGATTTGGTTTAAAATTTCTTAACATGATGAATCGTGCATGTTGTGGTTTTTTGAATCAACCTTGTCCGTGATTTAGTAATATTAGATATAACTTAATAAATAGAACAATGGCAGAATTAAAAAAACAGCAAACTGCGTTAGGAGACGCAGCAGCGAGACAGTTAGCAATTGCAACACGTTCGGTTCCTCAAATGGGAACAATAACCCCAAGATGGCTAACACATCTTTTGCATTGGGTTCCTGTAGAAGCGGGGGTGTACCGTTTGAATAAAGTAAAAGATGCAAAACAAATTGAAGTGGATTGTTCAAGAAGAGATGAACATGAACTTCCGAATACTTTTGTTGATTATATCGATAATCCTAAGGAGTATAATTTGGCCGCAGTGCAAACGATTGTTGATGTCCATACTCGCGTTTCGGATTTGTACAGTAAACCATATAACCAAATTACGGAGCAATTACGCTTGGCTATTGAAACTATTAAGGAAAGACAAGAAAGCGAATTAATCAATAATAAAGATTATGGCTTATTGAATAATGTTGTTCCTTCTCAAATTATTAAAACCAGAACAGGAGCACCTACGCCAGATGATTTGGACGAATTGCTGACCAAAGTCTGGAAGGAACCAGGTTTTTTCTTATTGCATCCGTTGGCTATTGCCGCATTTGGCCGTGAATGTACCCGTCGCGGAGTGCCACCGCCAACAACTTCTATGTTTGGTTCCCAGTTTCTAACTTGGAGAGGGATTCCACTTATCCCTTCGGATAAATTACCGATTCAGAAAGGGAAAACTAAAATCATTTTGATGCGTACAGGCGAAAGTCGTCAGGGTGTAATTGGACTTATTCTGCCAGGATTGCAAGGAGAACAGTCTCCTGGATTGTCCGTTCGTTTTATGGGGATCAATGAAAAAGCGATTGCTTCCTATTTGGTGTCGTTGTATTGTTCACTGGTAGTTACTGTTGATGATGCAATTGCAGTACTGGAAGATGTGCAAATAGATAAGTATCATGAATACAAATAGTAACAATATCGGATTGCCGAATATTGAGGATTTGCAGCATTTAGCCAATGAGTTGTTCAGTGCCCTGCCCAATGAATTTCCAAAAGAGATTTCCCTGAGTCCAGATCATAATGAACATCCTCGTGCCACTAAAATTGCTGAAACACTCCTCTCAGCCGGTAATTTAGGTCAGGTAGAAACCATATTTCCGGTAAGTAGCCATGATACTTTAATGGCTCAATCGGGTTATGCGCCGCCTATAATTCAAAATCAAGTTGGAAGCCCTTTGGGTTTTTCGCAATCTCCTCCGTCTATGGGAGGTTTTGGAGGTTCTCCGTCGGCTGCTTCCTATGGGAATTTAGGGGTTTTGGGTGTGCATTCCAATTCTTTTTCAGATTATCCCGATCCTACAATTTTGGAACAGAAGCTAAACGGGGTTGATACTTCAAAATATGCTTTGGGAAGTGGTGAGACACCATTTGCTATCGGTACGGGCAATAACGTCAACATGGAAAATCCTCAGACAGGTTTTGCCGATTTGAATTTAAAGGATAAAGAAGAGTCACCCTATTTGCCATTTGAATACGAAGGAGCTTCTTTTGAGGCCGAATTAAAAACGGCATTGGATTTGGTGAATACCAGTTTTGGGATTCCTTTAGAAACTGGAGCTATCGGTTTCGAACAAAAGAGCAGTTATTATTTTTTAGATCAAAACCCGTTTGCTTTTGATTCCAGAAAACCTGCGATTTCATCTGTTATACCCATTCAACAACAATCCAGAAGCGGATGGGTTGGTTCTAATTTTGATGCTAATTTGATCAAGAAAGACTTTCCGATTTTGAGTGAAAAGGTAAACGGGAAACCGTTAATTTGGTTCGATAATGCGGCGACCACACAAAAACCAAAGGCAGTTATTGATCGTGTAGCCTATTTTTACGAACATGAAAATTCCAACATTCATCGTGCAGCACACGAAATGGCAGCAAGAGCTTCGGATGCTTATGAAGCCGCGCGCGAAAAAGTAAGAGTGTTCCTGAATGCAGGTTCAGTGAACGAAATTATATTTGTTCGCGGAGCAACCGAAGGTGTCAATTTGGTGGCCGAAAGTTGGGGAAACCATAATCTGGTTGCAGGCGACGAAATAATTGTCAGCCATTTGGAGCACCATGCCAATATTGTTCCTTGGAAACGTTTAGCCGACAAAAAAGGGCTGATTTTGAGAGTGATTCCGGTGGATGATGATGGACAGATTTTACTTGATGAATATGCGAAATTGCTGAATTCGAAAACAAAATTGGTCGCTTTTACACAAGTTTCAAATGCGTTGGGAACTGTGACACCTGCCAAGCAGATGGTGGATATGGCACATGCTGTTGGCGCCAAAGTATTGTTGGACGGTGCACAGTCGGTTTCTCATATGAAAGTAGATGTTCGTTATCTTAATGCCGATTGGTTGGTTTTCTCAGGACATAAATTGTTCGCGCCAACAGGAATTGGAGTCGTGTATGGAAAAGAAGATTTGCTGAACGAAATGGAGCCCTATCAATCCGGCGGTAATATGATTCAGGATGTGACTTTTGAGGAAATCAAATATCATAAAGCACCAAATCGTTTTGAAGCCGGAACCGGAAATATTGCCGATGCGATAGGTCTTGGCGCTGCAATCGACTACATTTCGAAAATTGGTATTGAAGCAATCGGGCAGTATGAGCATTATTTATTGGAATATGCCACGCATTTGCTAAAACAGATTCCTGGGGTTCGATTAATAGGTACGGCGGCCAATAAAGCGAGTGTGCTTTCGTTCACTTTAGAAGGGTTTACCAATGATGAGGTTGGAAAAGCACTGAACAGGGAAGGCATTGCGGTGCGTACGGGACACCATTGTGCACAGCCTATTTTAAGAAGAATGGGAGTGGAAACGACCGTTCGCCCTTCATTGGCGTTTTATAATACTTGTCAGGATGTAGATGTGTTTATAGAAACGCTTTGGCGGTTAAAAACTGATAAATAAACAGCAAAAACCTCAGGACAATCCTGAGGTTTTTTGTTTGATTTAGTTGCTCTTTTTGATATAAATTAAAGTGAATAAATTATGAAAATTTTACATACTTAATTTCATTCGTAATCATTTTATTAATTAGCTTTGTTATAAACTGATAATTTAACAGACGTTATTATATCAATTTCTTATTTTTAAAAGCTTTAATAAAGAATTCAACGAATATTGAGTTGAGACGATAAAATTTAATTTAACCACATTTTAATCTTAAATAGTATGGTAGTACAGTATCAAGGAGAGCAAAACGGAATCCCAACAACATTCACTTTAAGAATCATCGGAAACAATCTATCGAAAAGTAGTTCGAATTATCAAATTGATTTATTGGTAGGCGACAAACAGTTACCAACTTTTACGACATTAATTCACCAGAGTTTGTCTAATTGCTTAAAGGAAATTTACTTGTTCAGAAAACACAACGGTATCAAGTTTGATGCTGCTTCAGAGAAAGTTGCGCCAAAATTAGTTCCTTACGATTTGGTTTTATACAACGCTCACAAGCAAGGTTTGTTTGCTGCATAAGCCAATTTCTTAAACGCATAAAAAAAGACTGTTCATGATTGAGCAGTCTTTTTTTATGGATTAGTAACATACTGTAAATCAAAAGAATCGTATATTTCAAGGACAAACAACATATCTTGAACGCAATATACCTCAACAAAAAACTTAAAATATTTGAAATTCCATTGTTTTTTAATCCTTTTTAATAAATTGGTTAGATATTTCACATTTTCCCGCTCGGGAGCAAAAAAGTTTATGGATTTAGAGTTCGTTTAGAATCTTTAAATCTTCCAGTAGAAGGTTCGAATTCTGTACCATTAGGGTCATAAGTATATTGTAAAAAGCCTGTAATCCTTCCGTTTTACAGGCTTTTTTTATGGTTCGAAAATCCTTTCGATTATTTTTTTATTGTTTACAAATTCAGTGTTTGCAGGTAATTATGGTTCGGACCCCGTCAAGGGATCTTCAATTTCTAGACCTAACATTTTTTGTTTTAATAAAGGTAAGTTCTATACCTCTTAACTTTGTCTCCACTTTTTATTTGCATATTCACTCACTTACGCGCTGCGCTATGGCAATGGAAGAAAAAAGAATGACCAAGAATGTCAGGATTTAATTTTTCATAAGTATTATTTTTTAATTAATAAAAACGTAATACAAAGTTTAAATACGAATCTGTAGCAAGTTTGAATTTTTTAAAATTTGATTCTAAAACTATGTAAATTATTGGAAAAGCTGTAGTTTATTTTCCAATGGTTAACTTCCGTTATTTTTTTAATGATTGACAGACCAAGCCCATTTCCCTGAGTAGAAGGGTCAGTTTTGGAAAAACGGTTAAAGAGTTTCTTAATTTGTAAAGGGGTTGTTTGACCACTGTTCAGAAATATCAATTCATCCTCAAGAGTTGTAATAATGATTTTGCCGTTCTTTTCATTGTGGCGGATGGCATTTAAAAACAAATTATTGATCAGTACCTCAGTAAGGGCTGGATTTCCTGTTACACTTAGAGTTGAAGTAAACTCTGTAATGATCGTTAGGTTTTTTGCATTGGCCTGTTCGGTAAAAAAGTCCAAATGTTTTTTAATATAATCATTAAGGACAATCGTGTTTTTTTCAAGAAAACTTTCATTGTCAATTTTAGAAAGTAATAATAGATTTTTATTAAGTCTGTTGAGTCTTGATACATGCATATTTAATGAAGCAACCAAATTGGACTGTTCTTTGTTCAGATCTAGCTGGGTCAATGTATCAATTTTAGTCTGGAACAAGGCTAAGGGAGTCTGCAGTTCATGAGCGGCATTTTCAACAAACTCCCTCTGGCTTTTGTAGATGGCTGTATTTTTTTTAATAAGCCTTTCCAAACTTGTATTAAGACGGTTAAATTCGTCGATATCAGTAGGGATGAAAAGTGGCGGTTTATTTTTATCGATTTCAAAATCCTCAATTTGATTCAACGTATTGTAAAAAGGACTCCAGATTTTGGTGGCAGTGGCTTTTGAGATCCAGATAATCCCGATCAGAAGTGCAATGATGATAAAGAGAAACATGAAAGCGATGCTGAAAACCATTCCTTCCATTTCCAGCAGGTTGATTTTCTCAGTGTAGGTGTATCTTTTGCCATTTATATCCACAGGGGCATAAAGAATCCGGAAAGGTTCTTTTTCATGGGCTATAGAGTCAAACAGCATACCTCCAGAAGTAGAGTCTTTAGTTACTCCCATATCTGCCACTATCATAACATCACGGTTGTATTTGTTCCATAGGTCAATATCGGCCTGTGTAAAATCTTTAAGACTTTCCTTTATAAAAGCACCTTTGTGAAAATGCAGTACTTCATCAGTTTCGTAAATATAAAGTTGTTGGCTAATGTAGTAAAATAATGGTGCCGCTATTAATAGAATAACGATAGCAAATGCAAGAAAACCGTTTGTTGTTTTGTTAAGTAATTTTTTATTATTCATTTTCCCATTTATATCCCAGACCATAAGCTGTTTTGATGTAGTCGCCGCTTCCTGCTCGGTGAAGTTTCTTTTTTAGATTTTTGATATGCGCATAGATGAAATCATGGTTATCGAGCATATCAGCCATGTCACCGGAGAGATGTTCGGCGATGGCTGCTTTGGATAGCACCTTATTTTCATTGCCTATTAAGAAAAGAAGCAGATCCAGTTCCTTTTTGGTCAGATCTAATTTTATATTGTTTACCATTACAGATTTGGAGAAGATCTCAATAACAATTTCGTTGAAAATAATGCTGTTATTTCCTTTGAAATTTTTTCGACGTATAAGGGCCTGCATTCGCACGAGGAGTTCCGAGAGATGAAAAGGTTTGGTCAGATAATCATCTGCCCCAAGGTTGAATCCTTCCAGACGCGTTTCGAGTGTTTCTTTGGCAGAAACCACAATGACTCCGTCTGTTTTGTTTTTCCTTTTAAGTTCCCTTAGTATTTCAAATCCGTCACCATCAGGCAGCATCAGGTCCAAAAGTATGCAGTCATAATCATAGGAATCAATTTTGTTCAGTGCTAAATTATAATTTTCGGCCGTTTCACATTGGATCCCATTGGTTCTAAAATAATTTTTGATGCTTTGAGCAATTTCCAGCTCATCTTCGATAATTAAAATTTTCATGCTGCAAGTTTATATATAAATTTTGAAGAAAATTTGAATCAAAAATGATTTGTGTTTGTTTTCTAACAAAATCTAAAGTAATGATCTAAGAGCAAAAAAGGAAATATTTTCGGTATTAAAATCAGGTGCATTTTTTTTGCAAATTATGGTTACTTTTGAATTAATTCTGATTTTTAAAAAAAAATATACGTACAAATATTTTAATAGTTTTTAATAATGTTTATTTTATATAAAAAAAACAAGTTTAGACTATTTTTACTTGTTTAGCCCTTTTTTTTGCTTTTATATTTGTGAAAATATTTTTTTTTAATTCAATCTAAATAACCTTAATAATGAATTTAAAAAAGTAAAAGCTATCTGTATTACCGATCTTATTTTTTGTCTAAATCAGTCAACTTTTTACTGACGATTCATATTTTTTTGTTAGTAGGAAAAGCAGTGTGTGGAAACAGCAGTTCGCTTCGGTGCACTCAATAGCAGTCTTCGTAATACTTGCAGTTTTGTTATTTGCCTTTATACCGAGAGAGTTGAGATTTAAAAATTCACGAATTTTTTAAATAATCACTATAGGATTGATTCTTGTTCTTGTCAAGGTGGGTGTGGGAATATATTATCCACTAGATGTTATTGTAGGGAGTGTTATCGAACATATCCCTGGTCTTGTGGTTATTTAATGGGCCGAAAATATAAAATATGGACTTAGATTAATAAAAAAAACTATCCGATATTTATCGTATTATTTGTGATTTGTTGTGTTTGCTTAATCAACAAAATAATTAATGAAAGTTTAATCATCTTTATATTTAGTATTTATTAGTTTAGTTGTTTCACTATATAAAATTAATACTGTTTATGCCAAAAAGTAACTTAAGATTAACTCATTTTGTTTTAATGATGAGTTTTCTGAATTTTGTATTCTTTCATTTGCCTTTTTATACCTATGTCTTTAATAATGTTGATTATAAAGGCTTTAACGGTATTGTTTTGATTATAAGTTTGGTAATTCTTATGCTGGTTTTAAATGCTTTTGTTTTTTACCTTATATTCTCTCTTTCTCGTTATGCTGGAAAATTTTTATTGGTTACATTCTTTATGATCAATGCAGTTGCAGTTTACTTTGTTAATACGTACAGTATTATAATAGATGAAAGCATGGTCGGTAATGTACTTAACACCAATTATGAAGAGGCCAGTAGTTTTTTCTCCATTAGATTGATCGTTTATCTAATCTTTCTTGGTATTCTTCCCAGTATCTATATTATTAGAGTCAATATAATAAATGTTGCATTGAAGAAATTCTTAACTCTCTCTTCTCTGACCTTATTATTTATTATCGTTTTGATATTTGCCAATGCAAGTAACTGGCTGTGGATTGATAAAAACTCCAAACAATTAGGAGGTCTTACAATGCCCTGGTCATATTCGGTAAATACTTCGCTTTTTTATATTCATAAATACAAGAAAAATGAAAAAGAAATTTTACTGCCAAATGCTATAATAAAAGATAACCAGAAGGCAGTTCTCGTTTTAGTGATTGGTGAATCTGCAAGAAGCCAGAATTTTTCTCTGTACGGTTACAAGAAAAATACCAATCCGCTGCTTTCCAAAACAAAGAATATATTTCATTTTAATGCCACTTCCTGCGCTACAAATACTACCGCTGGTGTAAAATGTATTTTGGAACATACTAATTCAGATGATTTATATGAAATCTTACCCAATTATCTCTATAGGAATAATGTAGAGGTTGTCTGGAGAACGACAAACTGGGGAGAACCTCCGGTTCATATCAAGGAGTATCAAAATAGAGATGTTTTAAAGGTAGATTGTAAAGGAGAAGGGTGCAATTATGATGAAGTTCTTTTAGCGGGACTAAAAGAGCAGATTTTGGCCAGTAAAAAAAATAAAATACTGATTATACTGCACACCAGTACAAGCCACGGACCTACCTACAGCAAGAAATACCCGCCTTCGTTTGAAATTTTTAAACCGGTCTGCAATAGCGTCGAACCTGGAAAATGTTCTCAAAAGGAACTCCTGAATGCTTATGATAATACCATTGTTTACACGGATTATATTCTATCGAAAGTAATTGAAGATCTAAAGCAGTTAAAAGAGTATAAAAGTGCCATGATTTTTGTTTCAGATCATGGAGAATCTTTAGGGGAAAAAAATCTATACATGCACGGAGTGCCAATAAGCATTGCTCCTAAAGAACAATACGAGATACCTTTTATAGTATGGGTGTCTGATAATTCAAGACAACTAAAGTCTAATAAAAAGCTATCTCAAAACCATGTGTTTCATAGTGTTTTAAATTTTTTAAATATACAAAGTCCTGTTTATAATGAGGAAATGAACATTTTTAAATAATCAGAGTTTTGAATAAAAGTGTTTTAGTATCATTGTTGGTTACTATATTATGATTTGGATGGGCAGATAAAAAAGCAGAATAGAAGTGAAGCTAGATTTTGTTTAATTTTGTTATGATTTAAAATTAGAGATTTATTGGTAATTTCATCTTTGAGGTAAGTTTTGGAATAAGCAAAAACTTAGGCTATTTAAAATCAAGGATTATAAATAGCAAACCACAGGTAATTGTTCGGGATTATCAATAATTAAAAAAAATGCAGATAGCAATCAATGGAATGTTATTTATAATTTTAAAGATAATCTTTAGATTTTTGAGATCCATTTCTAAAATTCAATATTTCTTCAAAATCGGTTTACACCTTTGGTTATTATAAATTCTTAAATTAGTAGTAATGAAAAAAATAATATTATCATTAATAATTATTGCTTATATTTCTAATAGTTATAGCCAGGAATATAAAGTTTCAAAAAAAATTAAAATAACAGGTAACGAAGGTTGGGATTACCTGGCGGTTGATGAAGTAAATCAACATCTATTTGTTTCTCACGGAAGTGTTGTCAATGTAGTCGATTTAATTTCGGAAAAAGTAATTGCAACAATTGCCGATACTAAAGGTGTTCACGGAATTGCAATTGCAAATGATTTAAATAAAGCTTTTATCACCGATGGAAAAGACAATTCCGTTACGATTGTTGACCTTAAAACTTTCGAATTGATTGAAAAAGTTGCGATAGAAGGTCAAAAACCAGATGCCGTCTTGTACGATCAATTTTCTAAAAAAGTTTTTGCATATAATGCCAATTCGAATGATGCAACCGTTCTGGATGCCATTACCAATAAAGTTATAAAGACAATTCCATTGGGTGGAAAACCTGAATTTTCGGTTACAAATACCAAAGGTTTGATTTATGTTAATATTGAAGATAAAAACGAAATCAAAACGATAGATGCATCTAAATTAGAAGTAATTGCAACTTGGAGTATTGCGCCTGGCGATGAGCCTTCAGGTTTAGCCATTGATTTGGATTCCAATAGATTATTTTCGGTTTGTGGCAATAAATTGATGATTGTTGTTGATGCTTCAAATGGAAAAGTTATCAAAACACTACCAATTGGCGATGGTTGTGATGGCGTTGCTTTTGATGCCAAAAAGAAACTTGCTTTTAGTTCCAATGGTGAAGGAACAATTACGGTTGTAAAAGAACAAAATGCAAATAAGTTTTCGGTTCTTGAAACGGTAAAAACTCAAAAAGGGGCAAGAACCATTGCATTAAACAAAACTAAGGGTGATTTATATTTGACCACCGCTGATTTTGGATCAAAATCAAAACCAAGTACCGAAAATCCAAATCCTAGAGCTTCTATTATTCCAGATTCTTCAGTGGTTTTGGTTGTAGCGAATAGTAGCAAAAAATAATTTTATTTTATAAACCAGTTAATGAAAATTATCTTTTTTTTAGTTTTAAGCTTTATTAGCCTGGAGTCTTTTTCGCAAGAAAAAGACTTGCGGTTTTATATCGAAAAGGCACAAAATAATTCACCATTGCTAAAGGATTTATCAAATCAGATTCAATCCAATACTATTGACAGCTTGCTTAACCGGGCTACTTATAGAACTCAGGTAACGGGAAATCTGAATGCGAATTATGCGCCAGTTATCAATGGAATTGGCTATGATAAAGCTGTAACCAATGGACAAACTGTTTCTGGTTTGGTTGGAATTAACCAAAAAATAATTGGTAAGAATATTGCAGATTCACAGGCGGAAAGTTTCAAAATTTTAAAAGAGAGTTTGGTTTTGAATAAAAAAATAGCTCTCAAAGATTTGAATAAAGTAATCATCGACCAATATATTACTGCTTACGGAAGCGCCGAACAAATAGTCTATAACCAAAAAATGATTGAACTGTTGAATAACGGTGCCAATACTCTAAAAAAGTTAACCCAAAATTCTATTTATAAGCAAACGGACTATTTAATTTTTTATTCAACGGTAAAGCAACAAGAATTACAGGTTTTGCAACTGAAACAGCAATATCAAAATGATTTAGGATTACTCAATTATTTGTCAGGTGAGGCCGATACCACTTTTGTGAGTTTGGTAAAACCAGACATTAGCTTAAAAACGATTTCAAGTCCTGAAAAACCAGTTTTCTTTAAACAGTTTGAAGTCGATAGTTTGAAAATTGTCAATCAGAGTAAGTTGATAGATATCGCTTATAAACCAACATTGGCTTTATTAGGTGATGCTGGTTATTTGTCCAGTTTTGAGTATCAACCGTACAAAAACTTTGGCTTTAGTGTTGGGTTGGGTTTGTCAATTCCTATTTATGACGGTAATCAAAGGTCATTACAGCATCAAAAAAATGAACAGGCTGTTGCCACTAATTTGGCTTACAAAAACCATTTTAACAAACAATACAAACAACAATTGCTGATCCTTAATCAAAAACTCAAGCAGGCTGTTGAAACAGGAAATCAATTGCAATCTCAGCTCCAAATAACAGATGCGCTAATTGAAGCAGATAAAAAATTATTGCTGTCTGGTGATGCCCAAATCACAGATTTTGTAATTGCGATTGGCAATGTTATCACTTTAAATAATTCAATTTCTCAGAATAAAATCAATAAATTACTGCTTATTAACGAAATCAATTATTGGATTTCTAATGACTAATATGATGAAGAAATCATTTACTATTTATATACTAATTTCAGTTTTAATTATCTCCTGCAAAGATGTCCCAGCACCAGAAGAGCCAACTGATGTTCGCGTTCCAGTAACATTGACTTCTATTGACACGACGGGTTTACAAAGCTATATCGACCTGAATGCTACTGCCACTTATCTGGTCAAAAACGTTATTAAAGCCAATGCAACGGGCTATTTGAATTCTGTAAATGTGGCGACAAATGATTATGTTGCCAATGGTCAGGAATTATTTTCGATAAAAACGCGAGAAGCAAAAGTGCTAGGAAATTCCATTAACAAAATAGATCCAACTTTAGGTTTTGGCGGAGCAATTAAAGTACTTTCTAACACCACTGGAATTGTGACGATGGTCAATGTGCAGCAAGGCGATTATGTACAGGATGGAGATGCTTTGGTTACAATAAATGATGCCAAAAGTTTTGCAATTGTTTTGAGTTTGCCTTTTGAATTAAAAAAATACATTTCGATTGGTCAGCAATTAAATGTTGTTTTGCCTGATAATTCGACAAGAACAGCGACGGTCCAGAAATTTTCTCCTACAGTTGACGCTACTTCGCAAACCCAAAATGTAGTTTTGAAAATAAATGGCAAACAAGATATTCCGGAGAATTTAATTGTAAAAGTGAGGATAACCAAAACGTCAAGCAACAAAGCTATTTCCTTGCCAAAATTGGCTGTTTTAAGTGATGAAACTGAGACTGATTTTTGGATAATGAAAATGATAGACGCCAATACAGCAGTTAAGATTCCGATAGAAAAAGGAGTTCAAACAGAAGACAAAGTTGAAATTCTTTCTCCTGTTTTATCTCCAAAAGACAAAATTTTGTTGACAGGAAATTATGGAGTTGGAGATACGATTAAAGTAAAAGTTATTAAAGATAAATAAAGATGAATAACTTTTATGTAAAGCATAGAAACGGATTGAGCACAATTATTTTCCTGATTATTTTAGGCGGTTTTTTCGCGTATTCCAAAATGCAGACCAGTTTATTTCCAGAAATTACTTTTCCAAAAATAAAAATCATCGCCGATGCGGGACAGCAACCCATCGATAAAATGATGATAACGGTTACCAAACCTCTTGAAAATGCCATTAAAAAAGTACAAGATTTAAAATCCGTTCGCAGTACCACCAGTCGTGGGAGCTGTGAAATTTCGGCGTTTATGGATTGGAAAGCAGATATAGATTTGAGCAAAACCCGTATTGAAGAGCAGATTAACCAAATCCAAAATAATCTTCCACCAGATACTCAAATTACGGTGGAAAAAATGAATCCGTCAATTCTGCCTGTAATTGGTTACGCCATTGAAGGCAAAGGTATGTCTCCCATTGAATTAAAGAAGATTGCCAATTTCACGATTAAACCCTTTCTTTCCCAAATTGACGGTGTTTCCGAAATTAGAATCATTGGAGGTAAAGAAAAAGAGTATTGGTTGTCATTGGACTTTGAAAAAATGAGAGCACTTGGCATTTCGCCAAATAGTATTTCACAAGTTTTAAGCCAAACTAATTTTATAAAATCCAATGGCTATTTGTCTGATTATCGTTATTTGTATTTGACCATTACCGATGCTCAAGTCGATAAAAAAGAAGAGTTGGAAAATCTTGTAATTCTCAATAACGGCAAAGGAATTATTACATTAAAAGATATTTCGACTGTTGAAATCAAAGAGGCTAAAGAATACATAAAAGTCAATGCCAATGGCAAAGAGAGCATTTTGGTTGCTGTAATCAAACAGCCTAATGCTAATTTGATTACGCTTACAAGCGATATGAATGTAAAGTTGGCATCTTTAAACAAGATCCTGCCAAACGGTATTACAATAAAACCTTTTTATGAACAGGCAACTTTTGTAAACGATG
>NZ_DASTTN010000219.1:0-2879 GCF_035760125.1 Flavobacterium sp. | reverse complement strand
CATAATCATTTAATCGGTTTACGATATAGTCATAAATAGCGATCGTTTCATCATCTACTAGAATTCCCATAATTCCATTTAACGAAGGATTTAGGCGGATTGCCACTTTTTTAATGTCAACCACTTGCTTCAATTCGTCCAGAATGTCAAACAAAATTCTAGCACGATTTTCTATAGAACCACCATACTCGTCTTCGCGAAGGTTTGTGTTTTTGCTAAAGAATTGTTGCAGTAAATAGCCATTTGCACCATGAAGTTCTACACCATCAAAACCCGCTTTGAAAGCATTAATTGTTCCTTGTTTGAAATCGGCAATGGTTCTTTTGATATCTTCAATGGTCATAGCTTTTGAAACTTCGGTGGGTTTAAAGCCTTCGGCGGTAAAAACCTGTTGATTTGGGTTTACAGCCGAAGGGGCTAAAGGTTTTTTTCCATAGTGTAAATCCGGATGTGAGTAAGCTCCTGTATGCCATAATTGGGCAACAATTTTTCCTCCCTTTTGGTGAACTGCTTCGGTTGTCAATTTCCAGCCTTCTACTTGTTCTGCTGTATAAATTCCGGGAACATTTACAACACCTATTCCTTCTTCACTTACAAAAGTACCTTCAGTGATAATTAGTCCTGCAGAAGCGCGTTGTTCATAATACTTTGCGGTTAGCGCAGTGGCGATGTTTCCTGAGTTGTTAGATCGGCTTCTCGTCATAGGTGCCATCACGATTCGGTTATTTAACTGGCTATCATTAAGTTGGTAAGAATCAAAAATCAATAACTTTTCCATTGTGTTTATAATTTAATTTGTAAATTTGCTTGCATTTTGCAAGTGCAAATATACAAACTACTTTCAATTTGCAAGTTGTTTTATAAATTATTTTTTATGATGAATACAAAAAAGAGGTCGGATTGCCCAATTAGTAGCTCCCTTGACATTTGGGGAGACAAATGGTCATTGCTTATTATCAGGGATTTAATGTTTGCTAAAGAGTGTACTTATGGTGACTTTCTGAAGGCGGAAGAGAAAATTGCTACCAATATTTTGGCGGCACGATTACTAATGTTGGAAGAAAAAGAAATTATTTCAAAATTGAGCCATCCCGAAAGCAAAGCAAAAGTATTGTACAAACTCACTCAAAAAGGGATTGATTTATTGCCTTTAATGATTGAAATAAATTTATGGGCAGATAAATATTTAGAAATCCCCACTGAAAGAAAGGAAATATTGAAGGAAGTCAAAAAAGACAAGGAAGCCTTTATAAAAAGTATGACAAAAGAATTGAAAAAGTAATTAAAAACGATATGTTTTGCATACTGTAAAAGATTTGTGGAACACCTCAAAAAGCAGAAATGATTTGAGGAGAGTTTTATAGCACTATATTTCTACGTTTCCTTTACCGAAATAATCTTCACTGGACAAGCTTTTGCTGCTAGCTCACAGCTTTCGGCTATGGTGTGGTCGGGTGATTTCAAAGTGTAAAAACCTTTGGCGTTTACACTTTTAATCAATACCGATTTTCCGTCTTTTTTGGACATCTGAAATTGAACAGGCGCCATTTCGACACAATAGTTGCACCCAATGCATTTGTCCCTTTGTAGCGTTACAATGACCATTAGGCTTCGACTATTTTGTATAATTTGTCAGACATACGAATTCTGAAAGGCAGTTTGAAAGTACAGTCGTCTCCTTTGGTTGCTTTTTCGGCAATGGTGTCATTTACGTACATTTCCTCGATAACCATTTCCTGTGCTCCTGTTCTTGGACCTGTAACCAATATTTTGTCGCCTATTTTAATGTCGTAAGCTTCAATTTTGAATTGACCAATTTCAGCTTTAGGGAAAAAGTGAGTTCCTTTACCCACATATACTTTCTTCTGCGTTGCCATTGATCCTGAAACATCGCTCCATTCTCCCAATTCCTGTCCGAGGTAATAACCTGACCAAAAACCGCGATTGTAAACGGTGTTCAATGCTTCCATCCAAACTGCGATTTTTTTTTTGGTGAAAGTGCCTTCGTAATAACTGTCAATCGCTTCACGATAGGTTTTTATTACGGTGGCAACATATTCCGGAGCACGTCCACGTCCTTCAATTTTCAATACTTGAATCCCTGAATCCATCACTTGGTCCAGAAAATCCAGCGTGCATAAATCTTTTGGAGACATCATGTATTCGTTATCCAATTCGATTTCGAAACCGGTTTCCTGATCGATTACGGTGTATTTTTTACGGCAATTTTGTTTGCAGGCACCGCGGTTTGCCGAAGAATTATTGGAATGTAAACTCAAATAGCATTTTCCCGAAACGGCCATGCATAAGGCTCCGTGACCGAAGATTTCAATTTCTACCAAGTTTCCGTTTGGCCCTTTGATTTGTTCTTTTTCAATTTGAGCTGTTATACTTTTTACCTGACGTAAACTCAATTCACGACTCAAAACCATAGTGTCAGCAAATAGGCTATAGAATCTGATGGTTTCGATATTGGTAATATTCAATTGAGTCGAAATATGAACTTCCATTTCAATACCTCTCGCCATCGCAATAACGGCTTGATCAGAGGCAATAACGGCTGTTATGTTGGCTTCTTTCGCTTTGCCCAATAATGTCTTCACGACTGATAAATCATGGTCGTAAATGATGGTGTTTAGGGTCAAATAACTTCTAACGTTTTTTGCTTCGCATCGGCGGGCGATTTCCGGTAAATCATCCATCGTGAAATTGACCGTTGCACGGGCGCGCATGTTCAATTGTTCTACTCCAAAATATACAGAATCAGCACCGTTATCAAGTCCAGCCTGAAGCGACTCAAAGTTCCCTGCGGGAGCCATGAGTTCAATTTTATTAGTAACTGTCATGATAAACTATTCTAAAATCTTATACATTTTATC
>NZ_DASTTN010000218.1:0-15244 GCF_035760125.1 Flavobacterium sp. | reverse complement strand
TTGTCCAGTAAATTTATCCAGCCATCTTCGGATGGGCTCGTGTTTTGAGTTGCAGAGGTCAAGCTAAAAAGAAGGGCAAGGGCTATTAGTGTGGCGTATTTTTTCATATAGTTGGTTTGATAATTTGGATAGAAATGTTTTCTCAAATCTACTAAATATTGTCTCAATGACATTATGCTATTTATTCAAAATCTGATAGCATTTCTACACTCTATCTTTCTGTGAAATGATTTGTCATCTAAGATTCCTCCTCTGGATAACTTTTGATTTAAATAGAATTAATGTAAACTATGGCTTTGAGTAATTAATCAGAATATATTTTGCAATCTTTGCCCTCGAAAAAACAAAACAAACTTATGAGCAAGACGAAACTAATCATTAATAAAAACGGATCTATAAAAATAGAAGGTGATTTTGAAATTATGGATCAAGAAGGAACTGTTTACGGGCTGCAAGGAAGATCTGCCTTAGGTCTTTGCCGTTGTGGATTATCAGCTAACAAACCTTTTTGTGATGGAGGACACCGCAATAATTTCGAACACGATTCAAAAGCATTTGATTTGCCGCCAATGAAAACGAATTAAAGGATTCTGTTTTCTGGTTTGGATATAAAAGAAGCTGCATTAAATAATGCGGCTTCTTTGTTTATAGGTAGAGTTCGCCTCGCATTGTAATAATGGATGAACCGCCAACCAAAATATCATTTTCCCTATTCATAACTTCAATCAGCGAAGGTTGATTTAATTTAACTCCCTGCAGAATTTTATATTCTTTATTAAGTTGCGTATACTTCTTTGTTGTCAAAAAACCGATTAAAGGTCCTGCGGCCGTTCCTGTTGCCGGGTCTTCATTTATACCAATTATTGGATTGAAAAATCGGGCCTCGGCTATATTTTCTTGGTTTTGATTGGAAATCGTAAAACAATAAAATCCTTCAAACCCATATTCTTTTGAGATTTCAATTAAAAGTTTGTTGTCAGGTACACACTCATTAAGTATCTGACTATTCTTGATTGGAACCATGGTGTGAGCAACTTCTGTTTTGACGATTGTGGGAACAAAGTCGCTAACATCTAAATCCTCAATTTTTAAACCAAGTGCGACAGCTATTTTATAAGTGGGTATTTCTTGTATAATCACAGCTGGTTTTTGATGCATTTGAACAATAGGATATTGAGTAACAGGATCAAAGTGTACGGTTAGTTTTATGGGAGAATGTTTCATGATTACAAAACGATTGCTTTCATTTTGTTCATGAAATATTGGTATTTGTTTTAATAAAGCTCCACAAACCGCGCCCAACAAATTGTGTCCTGCTCCTTCGATTTCAATGCCTGTAGGTGTAAACGAACGTACGCTCAATGCTTTTTGTGCTGCGGAATAATAAACAAAAGATGTTTCAGAATAGCCAAATTCTTTCGCAATATTTTGATATACTTCTAGTTTTAAATTACCATTAGTAAAAACGACAGACAATGGGTTTCCTTTGTAGCTTTTATTAGAGAACACGTCCAAAACGTAGTATTCCAATGTTATTCTTTCTTCCATTTAGCCTATTTTAATGATTTATTGAAAGAATAAAGTTACTACTTGTCAGTGAATCTGAGCTATAATGTTCGAAAAATTATGTTTTTTAGAACATTCGCCTTTACTCAGTACTTAAGTTTATTACTTTTTTAGTCTTGAAACTCTCGTTTTTTCTTATTTGGTTGTTATAATTCAATGAATCATTACTTTCTTTATATTTGCAAACAGAATTATAGAAGATTAGAAATTATGGCAAAAGGACCTGAAAAAAACACTAAAAATAAGGCTTTACATACCAAATTGCTAAATCGAAAGAAGATTAAACTTCAAGAGGAGAAAAAAGAAAAAGCATTACGGCTGAAAGCTTTAGTTGCAAAAATGAATGAGAAAAAGAATAATAGAGAATCTGATAACATATAAAATAACTTTACATTTCTTTTCTGTTTTTATTTAGCGGAAATTTGTAGCAAAGTATTTAAAACACAAAACCTATGGAATTCGGCAGAATAATAGTTTCGGAAACGGCCTTCAACAGTGAAAATCTTCAAGATGTGATTCATTCTAATATTTCGGTAATCAATCTAATGCGTGAGGAAGGCGTGAACGACGAATTGATTCACGAAGATGCTTTGATGAGTTATTATCTGGACTATTATTATTCCCAATATGTTGCGGGTAATTTTGCGCAATTTGTACATCATTCGGGTTGGAATAAAGAGTTAAATGAACTGATCGAAGAAGGTTTGGTATTGATTGGTGCTGAAAAACATTTGGAATTATTCCAACAGCAAAGCAAAAAAGTAAAGTTAATGAGTAGTGTAAAGCTCAGTAAATTCCTGAAAGGAAAATTGGAAGGAGTAAATCCAACAAGAGATTTACTGATCAACGATACCTTTTTTGAAATCGAAGAAAACCTGATTACTTTGAACGCCAATTTTTTAAAAACCCATCCTGATTTCGAAGTACTTTCCGTTGACGATATGTTTGCCTCTTTGGAAGAATTTGTAGGTCACGAGATTAAAAGAGAATAGATTAATTCTTTACGAATTTCATTTTTTTAGAGCCTGCATCTGTTTGTACACTCATAAAATAAACGCCAGACGACCAGGAGCTAATATCCCAAGTAGTTACCGAACGTGTTGTTTTTATTCTTTGGCCAGCCACATTGTAAAATACTGTTTTATCAACTGTAATTCCGTTTAATAAGTTTAATGTGAGAATATCGTTTGCTTGGTTTAGCGATATTTGTGCTGTTGTCAATTCAAATTTTGCTTTACTTAATGTTGCGGTGTTTCCTTTTGAAATAATGTTTTTATTCGGGTCGAAAGTAATGCTCGAAATGGTAAAAGGTACATTTTCTGTAAAACTTTCTCCATTAACGGTGTTGTTCAAAACCAAATCCAATTGTTGGCCACCAGTTCCAAAAACACGAATGGGTACCGGCATTTCGAAATAAGAAACTGAAGCATCCGATTGTGTTTGATTGACAGTAAATTTGGCTTGACCGCCTCCTAAATTTTGGGCTGTAATATTATAAATAGGATAACCTTGATTGTAAATCCAGTCGTTAAAGAATTCGGCTAGGCTACTACCATAAACAGCTTCCAAATGTGATTGTAAGTCTGGAGTTTTGGCGTATTTGTAGGCTAGATTTATGTCTTTTAAATAATTTTTGATTCCTTGAAAAAACAACGCATCTCCCATTTTGAAACGAAGCATATTCAAAACCATTGCGCCTTTATTATAAGTTAATCGGGAGTCAAAAATTCTGTTTACATCGGTAAGTTCAGCATCTGTCAAATATATAGCTCCATTAGTTTTGGAAGTAATATTGCTAATCATTTTGCTTTTTTCGTTTACAAAAGAGGCTTGACCATCAAAATTTTCGATCACCAAAGCGGCCACATATGTTGCAAACCCTTCGTTAAGCCAAATGTCTTTCCAACTACCACAAGTTATTTTGTCTCCAAACCATTGGTGTGCCATCTCGTGTGCAATTAGATCTCTTTCGAAACTTACCATAAACGAAACCGTTGTGTGTTCCATCCCGCCACCCCAGCCAAATTGAGCATGGCCATACTTTTCGGAGTGAAAAGGATAAATTTCAAAGAGGTTTTCATACAAATTCAAAATCAAGGGCGTTTGGTCCAATTGTGTTGAAACCGAGGCTAATGTTTCAGGATAAATGTAGTTGATTATCGGATATTGGTTGGGAGTGGTACCGCCCGTTTGATTGTATACGCTGTAATTGGTTACGGCAATGGCAACTAAATAAGCCGGAATGGGATAACCGTGATGAAAATGGGTCGTTTTGTAGGGACCGCTAATGATTGGGGTTGTAGTTTCTATACCATTTGCAACGCTAATGTATTGGGATGGAGCTGTAATATAAACATCAATATTGTCTGCTTTGTCATTCAAATCTTGTTTGCAGGGCCACCAATCGCGTGCGCCATAAGGTTCGGATAAAGTGTATAAAACTGGCGAAGCATTATGTGTTGAGGTGGTAAAGGCTTGTTCTCCATTTGCGGGAGCGCCAGAATAGGAGATTACAACAGTAGCCGAAGTGCCTAAATTAAGCATGCTTGGTAAAGTAATCACCAATTCGTTGTTGCTGTTTTGTGTAAATGCCAATGCCAGTCCATTTTGTGTAACACTACTAACCGTTAGTTGATTCGTTAAGTCAAAAGTAACTGTTGAAAGATCGGATAATGCAGTAAAAGTTGTCGTTACAACCCCGGAAATGTAATAATTGGCAGGATCTACAGTAAAGCGAAGTTCATGATAGGTAATGTCATAATTTTGAGTATTGGGATTGACTCTCAAGTTCATTTTCTTGCCGGCCATCTTCTGCTCGAGGATAGCAATACCTTGTGTTTGGCTTTCTTTTTTTTGGGCATAACCCGAAACTGTCATAGCCAATAATACCATCAAATATCTTTTTTTCATTTTAAAATTCAATTTGTATATCAAATATAGTTAATGATTTGCCTTTAATCTTTGACAGAGTCTGTTTTATTAAATTTTGGCAATGCTTTAGCCAAAATATTTTATTGGATATTTTTTAAACTTTAAATTCATTTAATTGTAAATCAATGCGATAGTGTTAAATTTAATTAATGTAAACAAAAAAGAAATACCTTTATGGTTAGAAAATCATAAGTCTTTTTTACTGTTTTTCTTTGCCCTAAATATTGTTTTATTGTTTAACATAAAAATGGATAGATGCAAAAAATTACTATTTTAATTAGCGGGTTTTTACTTCTTTTTCTGGGTGTGACTATAATTCCTTTTTCGCTTAAGGCAAAAGGAAATATCTCTCCATCATTGTCAGTTTTTAGACATTCACAAAAACAATTACTGTCAAAAAATCAAGATAAAAATTTAATCAAAGGGAATTGGCAAAGAGATGATGAAGCCGTTGAATTGCATATTTCGAGACTTTTGGAAAATGGTTCATTGCAAGTGAATTATTTGAATTCGAAATTTATTTTTATTGAAAAAGCGGGTTGGACTAATTCTTCAGATGTTTTGCGACTTTTCGTTATATACAGGCAAGATGATAATCCTGGTTATAGTTTGTCGCTAAATTATCTTGCTGAAAAAGATTTGCTAATAGGTGTTTATGTCGACGGATCTGACAATAAATCATATAATGTCACTTTTAAAAGAATTAAATAAACGTAATTGAAATTTGTTTTGAAATCCAATAAAAAAGCCATCTGATTTCTCAGATGGCTTTTTGAAATGTATGTTTTGTTTATTCCTAAAGTTTAAAAGTAACCCCGAATTTGGCACCGCTTGTTGCTGATCCTCCTCCTAATTCTAGATTAATACCAAATTTATCGGTAAAGAAATAACGGCCACCTACTTGAAGCCCAAGACCTAAAGCATCATGGTCAGGGTGTGGGTAGTCATTGTAGTCATTATAATTCCAAAAGTAATATGTAAGTGCGGCTCCTGCATAGAAATCAAATTTGCTTGGCATATTCAATATTCTGTTGAAATGGTAATTCCCGTTACCTCCAATTCCTATTGCAGTAGAATTATAATGATAGCTGCTGTTACCATAATGGTACGGGTCATTATCAGTTTGAAAAGAGATTTGTCCACCAAGAGTCCAATCTTTTGCAATTCCGTAATCAAGACCAAAATAGACAGGAACTCCCCAACCTGAAGCCCCTACACCTGCGTTTAATTGTACTCCACCTTCTTCAAGAGGAGCTTGTGCAAATGCTCCAGTTGATATTAAACCAAAGGCAATTATTAGAATAAATTTTTTCATAAGTTTTGTTTTTATTTTTAAATACAACGTAAAAATAGGATTTTATTATAGTTTACCCTTTAAATTTTGTCAGAAAAGGAGTTTTTCTGTGAATTTTACAAATATTTTCCAAGATGAGACTCTGATAAATCTCAATAAATTATTGATTATGAGAGTTTCAAAGCATATTTATAGTGCAATCATTTTAGGATTGAATTTGGTTATTATTTACTTTATAACCGAAATCAAGTTTTTTGCATCTTTTGTTTTCAAACTTGCTCGAAAATGGCTAGTGTTATTTTCTTTTGAAAGGTTCATTTCTAAGCTTTCAAAGGATTTTAAAAACGTGAAATTTTTATTTTTGGAAATAAAAATACGCCAATCTTCTGGCTGAAGTTTGTTAAAATGGAATTGTAAATATCCAATTTTAGGAGGGGAAGGTTCTAAATTTAATTTTTTTAGAGGATTTGCTTCCAATGTTAAGGCATTATTCCTGATAGAAGTTTTTGTTATTGCCAAAGGAAAATTCACGAATATCTGATGATTGTCAATGACATTTAGGTCTTTCAGATAATCATAAACTTTTTTGGAATCCGTTGTCTGCATTGAGAAGTAAAAGGAGGGTTCGTAACTTGTATGTATAACCACTTTTTTTATTGGATTAAAATCGTCATCATAGTCGTAACTGATGGCTGAATCTTTCTTTTGTACTATTTTATTTAGCAATAATTCTGTTTTGGTTGGGTTTTGAGCCAAAATGGAGTCCAAATCAAAACCAACTATTTTGTTGATTTTATTGGAATTGAGTTTGAGAATATTTTGATTCCGAATCATTTCAAAATCAAACCCCAATGAGAATAAAGCGTTTGGATTTTGAAGAAATTGTGATTCTTTTTTATACTTCGATTTGAAGTGCAGTTGCCCATCAACCGTTATTTCGTGGTCTTCCAATTTTAGATTTAGGATCCCATCTTTTTCCAGCAAAATGTTTTTTTTGATCCAAAACGTAATTGCATTGTGCGTGCCAATCGTTTTTTCTATTTTTTTTGCATCTAATAAAAGCTTTTTCAAAAATAAATCATCAGCTACTTTTACTGCAGTTAGCATTTGTTTTTCAGAAATATTTGAAACTAGAATTTGGTTCGAATATTTGATAATATAAAGATTCAAGGAATTGAAATAATAAGAAGTCATTCCGTTTTGAAGTATTACTTTTTGGGAATGTGCTTTGGTTATTGCTTTTTCAAATACAGTTTCGTTTTCAATTTTGGCAGAGAAAAACCACTGTGAAATAGGTTGGTTTTCAATGTGGAAAAAAGCTAAATAATCGGGTGTTTTTATTCCAAAATTAGAAAGATCAAAACGTTTTCTAAATTCACTGTCTGTAGAATTCCATTGGCAGTCGGAAGGGTTTTTTAGGCAGGAAAAAACAAAATAATTTCGAATGTTTTTTACATCGACCATTGCGATAGCATCAGTATTTTGCGGAATGTATTTTTCATCAAAAGCTTTATGATATCCATGCCAATACAAAAAAGCCATACTCCCAATGGCAATAAGAAGTATGGCAATTCTGCAAAGATAGCTTTTTGGGCTTTTCATTATTATTCCGTAACGATTGTTTCCTTTTTGCTTTCAGCATATAATTCATTGATGATATCAAAGAAATATTGCAAACTGTTAGCGTGTTCCCCTTTAATTGTGTAGGATGCATCTGAAACAATAGCGCCATTTTTGAATTTGGATTCCATTGTAATTTCGCCAGCATTTTTCAATGCAATGTCATAGTAATTGCTTTTGGTATCATTGTTAAATTCCGTTTTGGATGCCACGATTATTTTTTGAATATCAAACCAAGCAGCAGAATTGTTTTTAGAGATGGATTTTTTGAAATCAGCCTGTAATGGCATTATTGTTTGCTTAGTTAAGTTTTCTACATTTATTTTTGAAGTAGTTAACATCACCACACCGTTTTTCATTCCGATATATAGGTTCTCGAGTAGATTGTCTTTTTCAAAATGAATGGTGTAATATCCATTTGTCAATTGATAATCGGTAGCGGTAAATTTACTTTTATTTAAAGGTAGTTGCAGCAATTTGTTAACAAATGATTCATTTCTAGTATTCATAAGAAATGTAAAGTCAGGCTGTATTTCATCTTTGATGCCTTTGGTTTCTATTTGCTGATAATTTTCGTCATAATCGATGTCTACGAAATCTCTCTGTACTTTTTTGAGATCATGAAGCACAAAAATTGCGTTGCCAGGAATGAGGTCTGCAATGGCTTTTTCGTCCAAAAATAGTGCAACGGCATCAATTAAAACATCGGCTTCGTTACTACTTGCGTCTTTTGTATAGGATTGGTAAACGGAATTTAAAGTGTTTTTTAAGACTTTGTATTCGTAGTTCATAATGGCTTGTGTATCCATTGCAATGGAGTAATATCCCAAAACATTATTGCCTATATAGTTTAATAGATTTTTGTCAATTTTAGAATCGCATATTTCTTGATATGATTTTTTTGTTTCTTCGCTTTTAGGAGCCATCACTTGATTCAAACGGATTCTGTCTTTTTCAAAATAGCCATTGAGGTAGTAATTACTGTCTAAGATTCCATTCTTATAAATTCCCATCAAAGCGGAATTCGAACCTACAAATCCTGAATACAACTGGGTTGTTAATGCATCCAAATCGGCGAAAAGGTAAAAATCAGATTTAGGATTATTGTTTTTAAAAATAGCAGAACTTGCTGCCCCCGTTTCTGTTTTGGAATCAAAAGCCTCTTCGAAAATTAAATCAACAACCGGACTTATTTTTAAACTTTCAATGGAATCGGTTTTTTTTAATTCGAGTTCCAATAATTTTCTGTTGGTTTCTTCTAATTCGGCATTGGCTCTTTCTTGGGCTGCATAAATTTCTTCTTCGGTAGGCTCTACAATTTTGGGCTCTTCCGTTACTTTTTTGGATTTTTTTCCCTTCTTGCTTTTTCCTGTTTTTGTTTTTTCATTCTTTTCAGGATCAGGGGTTGGCTTTATTTGTTGAGTAGCATAGGCAGGTGCTACAGTATCATAGTTAACGGCTAGAGTATCTACTAGAACGCCTGTTGTATCCATGCTTGCTAAATCTGAGTACGGTTCTTCGCTGTAATTGTTTTTATCGGGTTTGGAATATGTGGCATTCACCAAAACGGCAAACTTTTCATTCCATGCCAAATGATGTGTTTTTGAAGTAGCTACACTATTGTATGTTCCTTGCTTTTTTACTTTAAGACTATCTCCATATTTGGCTTGAACCAATTTTTCGAACAGCGCGACATTATTTAGCGGAAGCAACACAACATAACTCATAACAGAGTCTTTGTTGATGTAATATTGGTAATGTTTATTGGTTAGGTCAATGCCTGTTTGACTTAGATCTTTAGGTAAAAATTTTAATTGTTTTTCCAATAACTCTTGCATCCAAGGATATTCCTGAATGGTTTTGATTGCTACTTTATCGTTGAGGTTTTTTCCGTTAAAGCACAAAGCAAAAGGAGCATTGTCTGGAACTTTGTTGGCTAAATCCTGAGAATATATATTTATGGAGAAAGAGATGACAAGGAGTAGGAAAAGATTTTTCATGTCTATATTTAGTTGAGTGTGATTGTGTTTTCGATTTTTTCGTTTCCGTTAATTACATTGATTACGGAACCGTTAAGTTTGATGGCTTTATTGCTTTTGGATGTCACTGCATTTTTGTTCGAAAAGGATTTGATGGTCGAATCAAATTTGTAAACAGACGTGTATTTGGCGTTTTGGAAAACTTCTTTGTCAGCCTTTTCTAATTTATCGTATAGTGCTTTTATGGGCACTTTTTGGCTTCGAACAAACTTTTTGTCATTGAAAGTGAAATAATCAGTGGCAATCGTCGGGCTTATTTTTTTGCTGTTTTTTAGTTTTAAAAAAACCGAATTGAGATTGGTAATTTTTTGAAAATCCAAATCAATCGCAAATATGTAATTCGTTAAGTCTATATTGGTTTTTACATTTGAAATTCCAGCAGTATTCTGTGCAAGTGCTTCCAGTTTTGCGGCTTCATTTTTAATTTCGTCTTTGGAAGGAATGGTATAGCCGTTGATTTTTTGCATTTTTAAAACCGAATTGATTTTAGTTTTGCTTTGGCTAAAATTAATTACAAAATTAAAATGACCTGATCCATCGTCTTTCATTTTTACCTCCTCAATCACTTCAAAGCAACTTTGGAACAAAAAGACAAAACACAATAAGGGTATAAAATAAGCTTTTTTCATTGTATGTTTTGTTACAAGGTTAGGGTCAATACTTGTAATCAATGGAGCTACAAAGGAAAGGATAAAATTTCTCTTTTGAATTTATTTAGTACGTTTTTTATCCTATTTATTTGATTTTAATCGATTTTGTTGGAGCTTTAAAAGTTAGTTTCAGCCATAGAAAACCTAGTGTTCCAGATAAAAAAGAGGCAATTAAAATGGCTATTTTTGAATAAGTAATAACTTCTTCGCCATCATTTTTAAAAGCCAGAAGGGTTATGAAAATGGACATCGTAAATCCTATTCCTCCGAGCATTCCTGCTCCTAAAATATTTTTCCATTTAAGATCTTTAGGTAATTTGCTAATCCCTAAACTCACGGCAAGGAAAGAAAACAGCAAAATACCTAGTGGTTTCCCAACCACAAGGCCCAAAATAATTCCAATAGAATTTTCATGGCTCAATCCCTCATACCAATCTGTGTTAATGGAAATACAGGTATTGGCGATAGCAAACAGAGGAAGGATAATAAAGGCTACAGGTTCGTGCAGAAAATGTTGCAGTTTATAGGAAGCAGTATTTTTTCCTCCATCTCCAAACGGAATCACAAAGGCTAATAATACACCAGTTATAGTGGCATGTACACCAGAGTTCAACATAAAATACCACATAAAAGCACCACCAATTAGATATGGAGCCAGATGATGTACTTTACGTCGATTTAAGATAAATAAAAAGCTCAAGATGATAAAAGCATAGAGTAAGTTGTCAAAAGCAATGCTCTGAGTATAAAATATGGCAATGACCAGGATAGCGCCTAAATCATCAATCACCGCCAGTGCTGTCAGAAATATTTTTAATGAAGCTGGAATTCGACTTCCTAATAAGGACAAAACTCCGATAGCAAAAGCTATGTCGGTAGCCATAGGAATTCCGGCTCCATTTTGTGTTTGCGTTCCGTAATTCAATACCAGAAAAATTCCGGCTGGGACAATCATCCCGCCCAAGGCTCCAAAAATAGGAAGAATGGCGTTTTTGATATTAGACAATTCACCATGGTATATTTCTCGTTCCAATTCTAAACCAATTAATAAAAAGAAAATTGTCATTAATCCGTCATTAATCCAATGCGTAATGGAATGATGTCCAATTTCGGTGTTCCAAAAAGCTATATATTCAGTTTGAATTAATGAATTAGCCAGTAATAAAGACACTACGGTTACAAAAAGAAGCAATAGACCACTCGCTTTTTCGCTTTGAAAAAATGCCGTAAATGTTTTGGTTAATTTCATCTTTATATTTCGCTTTAAAAGTAAATGGCTAATTTAAGCATTGTAGGTTAATTATTCCGGGTTCAAACTATAAACCATGATTTTTTAATTAATTTTGAGACTCTAATTTAGTAACTCTTTTTTATATGGACATCAAAATCCTTCATATTGACAGTAATAATCCCATCCTTTGGGAACAACTGGAACAGGCAGGTTTCATCAATCATGCCGATTTTACTTCTTCCAAACAAGAGATTGAAGCCAAAATTCAAGACTATCAAGGAATTGTTATTCGAAGCCGTTTTAAAATTGACAAAGAGTTTCTGGATAAAGCTACCAATCTACAGTTTATCGCTCGAGTAGGGGCAGGATTGGAGAGTATTGATTGCGATTATGCAACTTCCAAGAATATTACGTTGATAGCTGCTCCTGAAGGGAACTGTAATGCAGTTGCCGAGCATACTTTGGGAATGATATTGTCATTGTTCAACAAATTAAACATTGCCGACAGCGAGATTCGTTCTGGTGAATGGAACAGAGAAAAAAATCGTGGTCACGAACTTGATGGCAAAACAGTTGGAATCATTGGATATGGTAACATGGGGAAAGCTTTTGCAAAAAAGCTTCGTGGTTTTGACGTGGAAGTATTGTGTTACGACATCAAAGAGAATGTTGGCGATGCCAATGCCAAACAGGTTTCACTTGAGGAATTACAGCAAAAAACAGATGTATTGAGTTTACACATTCCATGGACACCCGAAACCGATAAGATGGTAAATTTGGATTTTATTAATGCTTTCGCAAAAGACATTTGGATTATCAATACCTCCAGAGGTAAGAATATCATAACTGCTGATTTGGTTACCGCGATACAATCCGGAAAAGTTCTTGGGGCAGGATTGGATGTTTTGGAATATGAGAAATTATCTTTTGAAACACTCTTTCAGAATAAAAACACACCCGACGCTTTTCAGTATTTATTGGATGGAAGAAAAGTGATATTAACTCCACACATTGCAGGTTGGACCTACGAAAGCCATGAGCGATTGGCTCAAGTAATTGTCGATAAAATTAAGGCGTTGTATGAAAAAAGTTGATTCTGTAAGATTTTTATAAGTTAAAAACAGTATTTTGTGATATTTTTTATAATTTAGTCGAATTAACAAACAAAACTAAATTATAAGTTATGGAAAACAAACCGGAAGAAACTTGGAACACGCCCATGAGTCCAATACCAACATTCAAAGTAGACCCAGTTGTGGTGTTAATTTTAAGTTTTTTGACCTGTGGATTGTATTTGATCTATTGGAATATTAAAGCGGCAGAAGTATTAAATGCAGTTTACGAAAAAGAAATTATTTCTCAACCCATTGCCATTTTTGCTGGTTGTTGTTATCCGGTAAATGCCTATTTCTTTTATTTGGTGGGTAAAGATGGTTTGCCGGCTGTTCATAAAAGAGTTGGATTACCAACGAAAGACGATTCTGTACTTTTATTAGTTTTGGGATTGTTATTCCCAATGGTTGCAGCAATGATCGTACAAAGCGAAATCAATAAATTGTATTCATAAAAATGAAACGAGAACGTAAAATACTCGGAATTATAGGGGCTGTAATAACCCTTGTAATTCCGTTTTTTTTAATGTTACATAACCAGAATAATCATCTTGAAACGGAGCAGTCTTTATGCCCTTTCAAAATGCTTACAGGTTTCCCTTGTCCAGGTTGTGGAATAACAAAGTCATTGGTTTATTTCTATGAGGGAGATCTTTATAAAAGTTTATACTATCATATTTTAGGCCCTTTTGTAGTTCTTTTTTGTGTGGTTACGATACTTGTTTTGTTCACAGAATTAATTACAAAAAAGGAATATTTTAATGGAATTTTATACAATAAAAAATTAGCCTATGTTCTGGCTTGTTTTTTGATTTTTTATCAAATAGTGAGAATAACCTATTTTGTAGAAAACAATACATACGATTCCATTTTAAAAGAATCCATTTGGAAATAAATAAATCGGAAAATAAACAGCCCTCAAATTGTGTTTAACTTTTTGGGGGCTGTTTGTTTTAGATTGTACACAGAAGTTTATTTTAATATTTCGTTGTGTAATTTTTACAGACGTAATGCGTTTTTTATTAAATGTGCGTTAGATATATTTGTATAAAATATTTTGAGACTTAAATTAGATTCCATAAAAACATTTTAGGATATTTGGTTTTTATTATCAAAATGGAATAATTTTTGTGATATCAAAATCTGTTAAATCGAAAAATAGTAATAGGCCTCAAATAAAACTTATAAAGAATGATTAAAAAAATTTCCATCGGACTTTTAATTCTGACACTGTCCTCTTCTTGTGTTTCCAAAAAAATCTACAATGATCTCGAAAACCAATTTGCCAATCTAAAAAAGGAAAATAGATCCATTTCTGATGAAAATGCTGCTTTATTGGCATCCAAAAAACAATTGGAATTAGATAAAGCTGCGTTGCAAAACAAGTTGGATGACACCAACGCGAACTTGGCCAAAGTACAAGCTGATTATGAAGCCGCCAAGAATAAAATGAAAGTAATGCAGGATTCGTATGCAGCTTTGGAAAAAAACAGCAACGAAGCATTGGAAACCAACATGAAAAAGAATCGTGACTTATTGGCGCAATTGGATGCTAAAGCAAAAGCATTGGCATTGGAACAAGAAAAATTGAATGCAAGTAGCCAACGTTTGAAAGAGTTGGAAGATTTAATTGCAGCTAAAGAAGCCAGCATGAAAAAACTAAAAGAAACCCTTTCTAAGGCTTTAAATGGTTTTGAAGGCAAAGGTTTGACAGTAGAACAAAAGAACGGGAAAGTTTATGTTTCTATGGAAAATAAACTGCTTTTCAATTCTGGAAGTTGGGCCGTAGGAACCGAAGGTAAAAAAGCAGTTGTGGAAGTAGGCAAGGTATTGGGTGATAATCCTGATATTTCCGTATTGATTGAAGGACATACCGATAATGATCCATATGAAGGTTCAGGGCCAATTGCCGATAACTGGGATCTTTCGACGAAAAGAGCCACTGCTATTGTTACTATTTTGGGAGAAAACAAAAAAGTAAATAAACAAAATCTAACGGCAGCTGGAAGAAGTGAATATTCACCATTGGCAAGTAATAGTACAACAGAAGGAAAATCAAAAAACCGTAGAATCGAAATTATTTTGACTCCAAGATTGGACGAAATTTCAAAAATGTTGAATGAGTTTTAGGAAAAGAAATTAAGATTCTAAGTCACTAAGAGAATAAGTTTAAAAAAGGTTCGCGTATAAACGTCGAACCTTTTTTTGTTAATATTAGGCAAAGCCAAACTAAAAACGATGAACTAATTTTTATCTTTGCTTTCAAACAAAACTAGCAACTTAGTTTCTTAGAATCTTAGCCACTTAAAAAAATGAAATACACTACTTTACCGAATACCGATATCAAAGTCAGTAAAATATGCCTTGGAACGATGACTTTTGGGCAACAAAACACAGAGTCTGAAGGACATGCTCAAATGGATTATGCAATCGAAAAGGGGGTCAATTTTTTTGATACTGCCGAGATGTATTCTATCCCTGGAAAGAAAGAAACTTACGGGAGTACCGAAAAAATAATTGGATCTTGGTTTAAAAAAACAGGAAAAAGAGAAGAAGTAGTTTTGGCTTCCAAAATTGCTGGTCCAAGTCCTATTTTTGGTTATATGCGTGAGAAATTAGATTTTTCACCTGCTAGTATTCAATATGCGTTGGATAATAGCTTACAACGTCTTCAAACAGATTATTTGGATCTCTATCAAATGCATTGGCCAGAACGCAAAACCAATTTTTTTGGACAACGTGGTTACAAAGTTCAAGATGATGCTTGGGAAGACAATATTCACGAGGTTCTCGAAGCGTTG
>NZ_DASTTN010000217.1:0-5516 GCF_035760125.1 Flavobacterium sp. | reverse complement strand
GGCAAAGAAGTAGAAACCCATCGATTTGAAATTGTTTTTGGAATCAAGCATGCACAAACTTCTGTTTATTGGCGCAACAACAATACTTACGAATTGCCTCTTTCTTATTATACATCAGTTCACAGTTGGGCAACAAGCCCTGGTTTTCCATCAGACAAGCCGTATTTTGATCGAAAAGTAGTCAAAGATTGCTATGCATGCCACAGCTCTAACATAAGTAGCCGAACTGTTAATGAAAGTTCTAAAGGAAACAGCTTTCTTACGATGGATACTGAAGATGTTATCAATAAAAAAACCATCGTTTACGGAATTGATTGTGAACGTTGTCATGGACCAGCCAAACAACATGCAGAGTTTCATCTTAAAAATCCAAATGTAAAAGTGGCCAATAGTATTGTTAGCTACCAATCTCTTAGCCGACAGCAAAAATTAGATGCTTGTGCTCTTTGCCACTCTGGAAATGACGGAATCAAAGTAAAATCGCGTTTCGAATTTAAACCAGGAGATAATCTTTCGGAATATATGAGAAGTATGAGCGATCCTGACGGCACCGCTGAATTTGATGTACACGGAAATCAATATCGATTATTGGCGCAAAGCAAATGTTTTATCAAAAGTGAAAAAATGGATTGCATCACCTGTCATAATCCCCATGAAAATGCATCTCAAAATCTAGCTTCTTATTCTAAAATTTGTATTTCTTGCCATCAAGGAATTAAACATAGTGCTTCTACTCTTAAAACAATGCCATCCTCTTTATTAGCTAATAAATGTGTGGAATGTCACATGGCAAAAAAATCATCGAATGCCATTCGCTTTCAGCTTTCGAATAATGCAGAAATGTCTAATTATATTTTAAGAACACATAAAATTGCTATTTATCCAGCGGCTAAAAAGTAATCATTTTGGCGATTATTTTTGGACAATATTCCAAACACTTATTTTTGCTCTGGTTTCAAAACCTAATTTTTCATATAGCTTGATTGCTCCAATATTGGACTCTGCAACATGCAAAAATGGTGTTTTGTTTTTTGCTAAAATAGCATTTGCAGTATGAGTAACTAATTGCTTTGCGTATCCTTTCCCAGTATGTTCTGGATGCGTAATTACAGCACTTACTTCGGTATATTCATCCATTTGCATTCGTTCACCAGTTACGGCAACAAGTTGATTGTTTTTGTAAATGCCATAATAATTTCCTAATGAAGAAGTCTTCTTTTTAAAATAATCAGGATAAACAATTTTGACCAATCCCAATAAATCTTCTAAATGTTCCTCTTCTAATTTCACAATCTGATCTACAATGTCTCCTTCAATTTTGTCGTAAATAATCATTTGTAGACAGATTAATTCATTGTTTAATTTTAGGTTATCAGGTACATTTGGCTTTTGCCCGATAATATGAAAATTACTGACTAATTTAGAGTATTCAGAAATAGACTGCTCCATGTTATCAAGAGCAATAAAACCCCCAAAAGGGCAATAATCGGGATGATAAAATTTTATAGTTCCAAAATCAATTCCAAAATCTTTATGAGTTTCGGACACCGAATACCAAACGGGATTGTCTAATTTATGATTGCCAGTTGCCATTTTTTTATTTATGAAATACTGAAAATAAATTGTATTAATTGTGAAATTTATTCAAACTTTTTAACCTCGAATTTTTCTCCATCAAAAACTCCGTAGGTAAAATATGTGATCCAATCTCCAAGATTTACATATTCTGAATTTTCGCCAACTGGTTTAATCATTGGCAAATGACGGTGACCAAAAACAAAATAATTATAATGTTTGGTTTCCAGTTTTCGTTTGGCATAAAGAATAAGCCATTCGTTTTCTTCGCCTAAGAATTTAACGTCTTCGACCCCTGAGATAAGTTTGTTTTTAACGGAAAGATATTGCGCCAATTTCACTCCAATATCTGGATGCAACCATCGGAAAAGCCATTTTGAAAATGGATTGGTAAACACTTTTTTCATGCGTTTATAACCTAAATCTCCAGGCCCTTTACCATCACCGTGACCAATTAAAAAGGTTTTATCTCCGAAAGCAAATTCTTTGTTATCATGATAAACGGGAATGTTCAACTCGGTCTCAAAATAATCAGCCATCCATAAATCGTGGTTTCCCACAAAGAAATAAATAGGAATTCCGCTGTCGCGAATTTCGGCCAACTTACCTAAAATACGAACAAACCCTTTTGGAACTACGGTTTTATACTCGAACCAAAAATCAAATAAATCACCCAAAAGAAATATCGCTTCGGCATCATCTTTTACTTCGTTTAACCAAGCAACAAACTTTTGTTCTCTTGGAAAACTCAACTCTGGAGTTGGCGCACCAAAATGCTGATCCGAGGCAAAATAAATTTTTTTATTATTGGATAATTGCATGAACTACGTAATAAATTATTGATTGTCGCTTGCAAACCATTCAGCAAATGAAGACTCGGTTTCCTGCAATTTAAGAGAAAAAAGCTCAATGTTTTGAGGTAATCTACGGATAATTCTTTGAGAAAAATCAACAACCATATTTTCGCTGGTTGGCTGATAATCCACTAAAATCACATGATGACCACGATCTTTTAGCTCGTTGGCCAACTCAATATGCGGAGTAGTTTCATTGAAAACAGTAGCATGATCGAATTGATCGACAATCTCTTCTTTTACAATTTTTTTCAGATCCGAAAAATCAATGACCATACCAAACTTCACATTGTTACGATCCGTAATCGGTTTTCCGATAACGGTAACCGATAATTTGTAACTATGACCGTGTACATTTTTGCATTTCCCGTCATAGCCGTATAAAGCATGACCGGTTTCAAAATTAAATTGTTTGGTAATTCTAATATTGCTCATTGAAGATCTATTTTGGTTGCAAATTTAATGAATTAGCATGAGAAATGCTCTTTTAAAATCGGATTCCCTCGTTAGCAACTACTAGCCCTGATAGAAGCGATATCCTTTTTATAAGGTGATTTTTTTTCACCTTATAAAAAGATACAAGCGGATAGCAGGAAACAGCTCCTAATAATTGATAAAATATTTCGATTACAGTAAATATAATTGTTATTTTGTAGAATCAAATTTTAGTTCATTATGTTCAAAAAACATTTTAAATATATTCCTTTTTTGTTTCTGCTTTTTTTATCAGTTGTGCCAAAAGAGGTGCCATTACTGGTGGTGCGAAAGACACGATTGCACCAACATTAAAATATAGTTTTCCTGAAAATTATTCGGTTAAATTTCAAGGCAATAAAATCAAACTTGTTTTTGACGAGAACATCAAGCTTAAAAACCTGAACAAGCAGTTGATTATTTCGCCTCCAATGAAGAATGACCCGTTGATTACTCCAACGACTGCCACAAAAGTATTGACTATCACTATAAATGACACACTACAACCCAACACCACATATAGCCTAAATTTTGGGCAAAGTATTGCCGATAATAACGAGGGAAATCCATACAACCAATTTAAATATGTGTTTTCTACGGGAGATTATATCGATTCTTTGGCTCTTGGCGGAAGGGTAAAAGATGCTTATGATAAAGAAGTTGCTTCTTTTGTATCGATTATGCTTTATGAAGCGAATGAAAAATTTAACGACTCTACAGTTTACAAAGAAACTCCCCGATATATTACCAATACTTTGGATAGTTTGAAAACATTCCGTTTGGAAAATTTGAAAGGGGGAAAATACTATTTGGTTGCTATGAAAGACAACAATAGCAACAATAAATTCAATCCCAAATCGGATCGAATTGGGTTTAGCAAGCAAATTGTAACGATTCCCAATGATACCGTTTTTGAATTAGAATTATTTAAGGAAGTAATGCCATTTAAGGCCCTTAAACCAAGCCAAGCTTCTGGAAATCGATTAATTGTAGGTTATGAAGGCAATCCGAAAAGCAATGGCGAAATGGCCAAAATCACTCTGAAAAATAATGGTCAAACAGTACCTTCAATAGTTACAAAAATAGAGAAAAAAGACTCTTTGCAAGTCTGGTACAAACCTTTGAAAGTGGATTCTCTTTCGCTAAATATCGCAAAAGACAAATACCAAAAAGACTTTACTTTTAAAATCAAAAATCAAAAGAGTGACACTTTGAGTATTAAGGCCGTTCAAACTGGAATTTTGAATTTTAGAGATCGATTTACTTTGGAATCCAGTACTCCCCTGGTGAATTTTGACAAATCAAAAATGAAACTTGTTGACAAAGATTCGACTGCCATAGCATTTACTACCGCATACGATGAATACACCCAACAGCTATTTATCGATTTTAAAATAGAAGAAGCCCAGAAATACAATTTAAAATTGATGCCTGGCGCCGTTACCGATTTTTTTGAAAAAACAAATGATACTTTATCGTTTAGCACAAGTACAAAGAACCTTGCTGACTATGGAAATATTATTATGAATCTGAAAAATGTTAAGCGATTTCCAGTTATAATTGAATTGACAAATGAAAAAGGAGACGTTGTTAAAGCCAGCGAATACACTGATAGTAAAACCCAAATCGAATTCAATTTACTAGAGCCGAGCGCATACACGGTTAGAGCGATTTATGACGACAATAAAAACAAGGAATGGGATACTGGAAACTATCTTGAAAAAAGACAAGCTGAAGAAGTAATATATTCTTCTAAGGAAATAAATCTTCATGCTAATTTTGATTGGGAAGAGACTTTTGACTTAAGTCTTCCTTATGTTCCGGAACCCAAGAAGAAAACCCCAAAGGGGAAAGAAAACGAAAAAAAGAAAAAAAACAGCTCATTTTAGCACAAAAGGATCTTGATCGCTTAAAAAGTTAAACTTTTTTCTAACCAAGAGCAGTTCGGCTTTATTTAATTCGACAATAAAAACACCTTTTGTCTCTATAGGCTCCATAATGTAATCTCCCAAGAAATTGACTACTTGGGAATGCCCATTATATTGAAAATTGTTATCGTCTTCTCCAATTCTATTGACCCCAATAGTATAACACATATTTTCTATGGCACGTGCTTTGAGCAAAGCATCCCAAGCTTTTATTCTTATTTCTGGCCAATTAGCAACATAAATCAATACATCATACTCTTCCACATTTCTAGAAAAAACAGGGAACCGCAAATCATAACAAATCAAAGGACAAATTCTCCATCCTTTGTATTCAACAATTAATTTTTTGTTGCCAGCCGTATAAACTTCGTCTTCTCCAGCAAGTGTAAACAAATGTCTTTTGTCGTAAAATTGAATTTCTCCCGAAGGGAAAACAAAAACCAATCGATTGTAGAAATTTCCTTTTTCGGTAATAACTAAACTTCCTGTAATTGCTGAGTTTTTGGCTTTCGCCAAATCTTTTAGCCAAACAATCGTTTCTCCTTGCATGGTTTCAGCAACATCGTTGGGTTTCATGGTAAATCCTGAAGTAAACATTTCCGGAAGTACTATTAAATCAACGCTTTCGGAAATTGCATTGATTTTTTCTCTCAGTTTTTTTCTGTTTTTTTCTGGGTTTTCCCAG
>NZ_DASTTN010000216.1:0-2469 GCF_035760125.1 Flavobacterium sp. | reverse complement strand
TTCGCATTGTTTTTTTCTTGCTGTTTTTGACAACTAAATGCTATAAAAACTGTAAGTAAAAATAAAATCTGTTTCATCAGTTTAATTTCTGTTTTTCTGGTAATGGCTACTAACGTTCTGGTACTACAGCGGGTTTGGGATCAAATTAAGCCTTATTTTCGGATTTGCCAAATCATCGCAAATACAAAAACAACTCTCCATTAAGCCAATTGCCCAAATTCGTTGTAGTAGCTGTTGGCAGTAGGTTTTTCTGTTCTATTTATGTTCAGCCCAATCAAGCATATAGTAATCTGTTCCAATGAAAGCTTTTATGTCAAACTTATATTTTCCACTTCTTATTTCTTCAACTCCTGTACCGCAAAGAAATTCAGGCATTGTATCACGAGGCATATTTTTTAAGATTCCTTTCGGAGAACCAAAAGGCAGATTATTTTGGATTGTTAATTTTCTACAATTAATAACTAAAGATTTCTGCTTTGGTATTTTATAAAATTTGTCGTCAATATTAAGAGAATCAATGTCAAAATCAGTTTTATTGTAAACTTCTATTTGAACTCTTGAAGAGAAACAGAAAAAGTATATTGTTACGATTGAACAACATAGTATTCCTATAAAAATAAATCTCTTTAAGCCTTTATATTTTATGACTGATTTCATTCGGTTTATTCCATTTGGTTTTCTAAACTTACTGCCAACGTCTTGGCACTACAGCGGGTTTGGGACTAAATTAAGCCCTATTTTCGGATTTGCCAAATCATCCCAAATACAAGACCATTTTTCCATTAAGCCCAATGCCCAAATCCGTTGTAGTAGCTGTTAGCAGTTGTACTTATTATGCTTATTTTAATATCACGTATTCTCTAACACGTATTCTTCAAATTTAGTAAAGTTGTATATTAATGATGATATATATGAAATGGATGGAATTAAAAACAATAAATATAAAAGATTTCTAATAAATCCGTCTTGGTAAAATTCATTTGCAATTATTGAGATTATATAAATCAAAAATATGGTTGGGATTGCAAAAAAAGAAAGCATACTTAAAATTCTTCGTTCTCTTATTTCTGCTTTTAAATTCAGTAGAGCAGTTAAGGAAGATGTAAAATTAATTATACAAAGGAGAAAGTTTATGATTGAAGTATAAACGACCGTTTGGAACACTTCAAATCCATCTCTCGCAATATGTAGTATCAAAGAAGTAAATGCTGAAATAATCAAAGAAAAAATAAGGGAATAAACCAATTTCGACAGTATTTCTTTAATCATAATATTTTGTTTCTCGATGTGTGTTGGTATAACTGCTAACGTTCTGGTACTACAGCGGGTTTGGGATTAAATTAAGCTCTATTTTTGGATTTGCCAAATCATCCCAAATACAAAACTAACTTTCCATTAAGCCTATTGCCCAAATTCGTTGTAGTAGCTGTTACCAGTAGTACTTATATGTTTGTTGTTATTTCTCTTTCATTCAAAAGTTTGTCAATCGCCATTCTGGCTTCTTCAACCAATTTATCATTATTTCCTCTTCTGATTAATTCTTCGGAAGGCAGATTTTGAAATTCGCGCTTAAAAAAAGCAATTTTATTTTCTTGCGCTTTTTCAATTTCTGTTGGATCGTCACCAAACCATTTTTCTTTCAAGTTCATTAATTCCACAAACCTTGAAAAAACTACGAATAACAATAATATAAATGGAATTAGCTGTACAAATCCCATCGATAAGCTAAAAGCTTCGCTAAATTTGACGGCATTAAAGGTTGAAAGAATTAAAGCAAATGTTAGGATTCCCAAACTTAAATCTTTTTTTCTGAGTAGGAGAGCAGTTGAAACAGTTACTACGCTTATAATTCCAAATATAAATTGAGGACCAAAACTTGGGTTTCTAATAATTGAAATTATTATACTTACCCAAAGTATCATAACAATAGTAATTTCGGTTGTCGTTTTACGCATATTTGTTTTAGTATTACTGGTAACGTTCTGGTACTACAGCGGGTTTGGGATTAAATTAGGCCTATGCTTTGGATTTGCCAAATCATCCCAAATACAAAACCATTTTTCCATTAAGCCAATTGCCCAAATCCGTTGTAGTAGCTGTTAGGCGTTCGGTTGTTTATTTAATTTCTGTTCTAATTTTCAATTCAATACGCACTTTTTAACTATTTCTGCGTTTTGATTTAGTATCCATTTTTTTAAATCTTCATTTTCGTTAAATTCTTTGTCAATATCGGCAAAAAAAAAGTTATGATAAGTTTCATTTTCATTGACTTTATCATATTTAGTTTGTTCTTGATATTTTACATAAAATAATTGATTTTTATTGTAATAAAATTTCACACTTATTTTATTAAAAGTTCCATCTTCAAAATCAATTTTGCTGTCATAATCGGCTCTTAATAGCTTACAATTTTGATCTTCGTTATAATTTTTCAACTCTTTTTTGGATAAATTTTCAGTTTTCAGAATT
>NZ_DASTTN010000215.1:0-10919 GCF_035760125.1 Flavobacterium sp. | reverse complement strand
GGACTACCCTCTCCTGAGGCTCCATTATCTGAAGCATACATAATGACGGTATTATCATACTGACCTGTCGCTTTCAAGTGGTCGATAATTCGTCCAATTTGAACATCCGTATATTCAGAAAATGCGGCATACACTTCGCATAAACGAGAGAATAATTTTTTTTCATCAGCACTCAATGTATTCCATGGACGAACAAAATCGGCAGGATTTTCTTGATCTTTTGGCATCGGATTAAACTCAGTCAATTTAGTCCCGGCAGGCAAAATTCCTTTTTGAATCATACGAGGCAATACCCATTTGCGATACGCGTCATATCCATCATCAAATTTTCCTTTGTATTTTGCGATATAATCTTTTGGTGCTTGGTGAGGTGCATGATTTGCACCTGGGCAATACCACATAAACCAAGGTTTAGAAGGATTTGCTGATTTTTGATCACTTATCATTTTGATAGCTTGGTCGGCTAAATCTTTAGATAAATGATAACCTTTTTCGGGTCCATAAGGTTGTTCGATAGCATGGTTGTCTTCTGTTAAATCTGGATACCATTGATTGGTTTCTCCACCGATAAATCCATAAAAACGATCATACCCTTGTTGAAGCGGCCATTGGCTTTTATTGGCTCCAGCCGAAAGATCCGTTTCTGGAACATTGTGGTCCTTTCCTAACCAAAAAGTACTCCATCCATTTTCATTAAGAATCTGTGCCATCGTAGCTGCTTGAGGAGGCAATTGACAGCTGTATCCTGGAAATCCATTAGCTCCTTCGGTAATTGAACCCATCCCATTCAGGTTATGGTTGCGACCCGTATTAATGCAAGAACGTGTTGGAGAACATAGGGCCACGGTATGCCATTGTGTATAGGTTAAACCATCGGCCGCTAATTTATCCATTGTTGGCATATTGATTCTTCCTCCATAAGGAGACCAGGCCGCTAATCCTGTGTCATCGTAAAGAATAAAGAGAACATTGGGGGCTCCTTCTGGGGCCTTCTTACGAATATAAGGTTTCCAATCTGGGGTGGACTCACGTACGTCTAATTTCACTACACCCTTGAAAGTGGGTTGTTGAGCGTAGCTACAGCAATAAAGTAATACTGTTGCTACAAATGATAATACAATTTTCTTACTCATAATTACTGAATTTTTAAATTAATAAACTGTAAAAAAAACGACTGTAAAAAAAGAAAGTAATAAAGATAAAAAAAATAATAACAAACCGTAAGAAATAACCAGCGATTTAATATATAAAACAAACATTAACAATTGTTTAACCCAAAATAGGATAATTTCAAAACATAAAACAAAAAACGTTTTTTAATCATAAACCAGATTATTTTCTGGTTTGCTCAACACCATTATTAATGTAAAAACACCTTCTTTTCCCGTTGCAATCATCTATTTATTTAGTATAATTTTATGATTTATTGGGATTTTTAACTCTTGTAACATAAACTAAAAAAATAGTACCTTTACAGATTAAACATATTAAGAACTTAAATTGCTTTTATAGCAATACTACATATAGCATTATGGCATGTACAAGTTGTTCAACTTCAGATGGTGGTGCACCAAAGGGTTGTAAAAATAATGGGACTTGCGGCACCGATAGCTGCAATAAATTAACGGTTTTTGACTGGCTTTCGAACATGAGTTTACCCAATGGTGAAGCTCCTTTTGACTGTGTGGAAGTCCGTTTTAAAAACGGTAGAAAGGAATTTTACCGCAATACCGAGAATTTGACTTTGAGTATGGGTGATATAGTGGCAACTGTCGCTTCACCAGGACATGATATTGGAATTGTGACACTTACAGGAGAATTGGTTAAAATTCAAATGAAGAAAAAAGGTGTCAATCCTTCAAGCAATGAAGTTCCAAAAGTATATCGAAAAGCTACCCAAAAAGATATCGATATTTGGACCACAGCCCGAAACAAAGAAGAACCTATGAAGGTTCGTGCGCGCGAATTGGCGATTGCACAAAAACTGGAAATGAAAATTTCGGATATTGAATTTCAAGGCGATGGTTCCAAAGCCACTTTCTATTACACTGCCAATGACAGAGTCGACTTTAGGCTTTTGATTAAAGATTTTGCTAAAGAATTTAGCACAAGAGTCGAGATGAAACAAGTCGGTTTCCGTCAAGAAGCCGCTCGTTTGGGAGGAATTGGTTCTTGTGGTAGAGAATTATGTTGCTCGACTTGGTTAACGGATTTTAGAAGTGTGAATACTTCGGCAGCGCGTTACCAACAACTGTCTTTAAATCCACAAAAACTGGCTGGTCAATGCGGAAAACTGAAGTGTTGTTTGAACTACGAACTGGACACTTACATGGATGCCCTAAAAGACTTTCCTGAGTTTGACACCAAATTGATTACTGAAAAAGGGGATGCTATTTGCCAAAAACAAGATATTTTCAAAGGGTTAATGTGGTTTGCCTACACCAATAATTTCGCCAACTGGCATATCCTAAAAATTGACCAAGTCAAAGAAATTATTGCTGAAAATAAACTAAAAAATAAAGTTTCTTCACTTGAAGACTATGCTATTGAAGTAGTTGCAGAACCGGAACAAAATTTCAACAATGCGATGGGTCAAGAAAGTTTAACGCGTTTTGACCAACCTAAAAGAAAGAAAAAACCAAACAAAAAACCTAGAGTTGCAGGTGAAAATGTGATTGTTGCCAACAATACCAACAAACCAAGTATTCAAAAAAGCAATCCTCCGAGCAATACAAACGCAAACGTTGCCAACAAAGAGAATCCAACTAAGGAAAATCCGAACGGTAATAACGGCAATAGAAATCGTAATAAAAATCGTAAGAAACCAAACAACAATCGTCCTGCTCCTAGTGCCGAAAACAAACCAGAGCAACCTAGAAAACCAATAATTATTAAAAAAAATGAGAATAAAGAATAGTCTTTTACTGCTTTTGGTGGCAGTACTCCTTTTTTCATGTGATAAAAAAAGGGTTTTTGATGAGTATAAATCTGTAGGAAGCGCTTGGCATAAAGACAGCATAGTCACTTTTGATTTACCCGTTTTGGATTCGACAAAAAGATATAATTTGTTTGTAAATTTAAGAGACAATAACAATTACAAATACAATAATCTCTTTCTAATTGTGTCCTTGGAAAGTCCAAATGGCTACACTAAAGTTGATACTTTGGAATACCAGATGGCAGAACCTGACGGAACATTATTGGGAGATGGTTTTACTGATATTAAAGAAAGTAAACTCTATTACAAAGAGAATGTTCGTTTTAGAGGAAAATACAAAGTACATATCAAACAAGCGGTAAGAGAAAACGGAAAAGTGCCAGGAGTTACTTTTTTAGACGGAATTACTGAAGTAGGTTTTAGAATAGAAAATAAAGATTAGAACAAGATTATGGCTATCAAAAAAAGTAACACTCAGACAAAAGGCGTCGTTAAAGATGTTAAATATTATTCCAGAAAATTTTGGAAAATTTACTTTTATGGATTGGGAATCATTGCTTTATTTTTCCTGTTTGCCTCATGGGGTTTATTCGGATCCATGCCTTCATTTGAAGATCTGGAAAATCCAGATTCCAATCTTGCCACCGAAATCATCTCGTCAGATGGAGTCGTTCTTGGTAAATATTTCAAACAAAACCGTTCTGCATTAAAATATTCTGATTTACCAAAAAATCTTGTTCAAGCCCTAGTGGCTACCGAAGATGCCCGTTTTTACGAGCATTCAGGTATCGACGGAAGAGGAACACTAAGGGCCATTGCCAGTTTGGGAACCAGTGGAGGAGCCAGTACATTGACTCAACAATTAGCAAAACAGTTATTTCATGGTGAAGGGTCAAAATTTTTACCTTTTAGAATAGTACAAAAAGCCAAAGAATGGATTATCGCAATTCGTTTGGAAAGACAATATACCAAAAACGAAATCCTAGCAATGTATTGCAATGTGTATGATTTTGGAAACTATTCTGTAGGAGTTAGCTCTGCCGCCAAAACCTATTTTTCAAAGGAACCAAAAGATTTAACCATTGACGAATCGGCTATTTTAGTCGGAATGTTCAAAAATTCAGGACTTTATAATCCGGTGAAAAATCCAGTTGGAGTAAAAAACCGTAGAAATGTGGTGCTTTCGCAAATGGAAAAAGCAAACCTCATCACCGAAGACCAAAAACATCAATTGCAAAGCCTTCCAATCACATTGCATTTCAAATTGGAAAGTCATAGAGAAGGGACTGCAACTTATTTTAGAGAATACCTTCGTGATTACATGAAGAAATGGGTAGAAGAAAACAAAAAACCCGATGGTTCTGATTATGACATTTACAAAGATGGTCTTAAAATCTACACCACTATTGATTCAAGAATGCAGGCTTATGCCGAGGAAGCAGTTGCTGCCCACATGGCCAATATGCAAGAAGAATTTTTTATTCAAAATAAAGACAATAAAAATGCTCCTTTCATAAACATTTCAGAAGCAGAAACCCAACGTATTATCAATCAGGCAATGAAATCGTCCAGTAGATGGGCTATTTTGAAAGATCAGGACAAAAGTGACGAAGAAATCATAAAATCCTTTAATGAAAAAACAAAAATGACGGTTTTCACCTGGAAAGGAGAAAGGGACACCATCATGACACCAATGGATTCCATCCGTTATTACAAACACTTTTTACAAGCGGGAGTGATGTCCATGGAACCACAAACGGGTAATATCAAAGTTTGGGTTGGTGGTATTAATTACAAATATTTCCAGTACGACCACGTAGGACAAGGAGCCAGACAGGTTGGTTCAACTTTCAAACCATTTGTTTACGCTACAGCGATAGAACAATTAAACATGTCTCCTTGTGATTCCATACTCGATGGCCCTTTTATAATTCGAAAAGGCCGTCACCATGTAACCGAAGATTGGGAACCTAGAAACTCAGATAATAACTACCGCGGAATGGTTACCTTAAAGCAGGCATTGGCATATTCCATCAATACCGTATCTGCAAAATTAATTGACAAGGTAAGCCCAGAAGCCGTAATTGAACTAACCCACAAGTTAGGTGTAAAATCTGAAATCGTTACACAACCTTCCATCGCTTTGGGAGCTGTAGAGATAACCGTAGAAGATATGGTAGCAGCCTTCAGCACATTTGCTAATCAAGGTGTTTATACCAAACCACAGTTCTTGTCCAAAATCGAAAACAAAAGTGGTGAAGTTATCTACGAACCTATTCCGGAGTCCCATGATGTTTTGAACAAAGACATTGCATTTGCCATCATTAAACTACTGGAAGGTGTTACCGAAAGCGGTTCTGGAGCAAGATTGAGAACTCAAGGTGGAGGTAATGGAGACAAACGTTGGACAGGATATCCATATATGTTTACCAATCCAATTGCCGGAAAAACAGGAACCTCTCAAAATCAATCCGATGGTTGGTTTATGGGAATGGTACCTAACCTAGTAACAGGTGTTTGGGTTGGCTGTGAAGACCGTTCGGCACATTTCAAAAGCCTTACGTATGGACAGGGAGCCGCAATGGCATTACCTATCTGGGGATATTTCATGAATAAATGTTATGACGACAAAACCTTAACAGTATCCAAAGAAGATTTCGAAAGACCTAAAAATCTTTCCATCAAAGTAGATTGTTATGCTCCAAGAGCGGCAGTAGTCAAAGACACCACCGCAACTCCAGAACAAGATACAGAAGAATTTTCATTGTAAAAAATTTTTCATGTCAACAATGGTTTATTAGAACCTTTGGGGCATGTCACCATAAAGAAAAAGGACCAACTCACTGTACCGGTGATTCGGTCCTTTTTCTTTATGCTGTCGGGCAATCCGCGCTACTTCGGTAGCTTGCTCCTGTCCCTCACGCAACCTTTGCGTAATCCAGATACATTTCGTTACCGAATTAAATCGCCGTTATAAGAAAGACAACATTACGATGAAATCAAACCAAACAAATCCAGGTTTTACACCAATTCTGTAAATAAAACAATTCATAAATAACTTTTCATTAATTATGGTAGTTTATTTTTGCCAATTATATACCCGTTTTTATACGTGTTTTGTCTAAATTGCAACTAGAAACAAATTACAAAGGGTATGCCAGAAAGAGATCCAAAAAACAATGCCGAAAAAGCACGTTTACAGCTAAGAACCGATAACAAAGGCTGGAAAAAGTGGGGTCCCTATTTAACCGAAAGACAATGGGGAACCGTTCGGGAAGATTATTCGCAAAGTGGTTATGCTTGGGGAAGCACTACTCATGACATGGCTCGTTCCAAAGCGTATCGCTGGGGCGAAGAAGGGATTGGGGGTATTTCCGATAACAAACAACACATCTGTTTAGCTTTTGCATTTTGGAACCACAAAGACCGAATCCTAAAAGAGCGCTTCTTTGGATTAACTCCAGCCGAATCCAATCATGGCGAGGATGTCAAAGAAATTTACTTTTACCAAGATTCTACACCTACCCATTCTTACCAAAAGATGCTTTATAAGTATCCTCACGCCGTTTTCCCTTATGAAAAATTAATAGAGGAAAGTAAAAAGCGTAGTCGTCTGGAACCTGAATATGAATTGCTGGACACGGGCGTTTTTGACAAAGATGAATATTTCGATATTACCATAGAATATGCCAAAGCCGAAGAGCAAGACATATTAATCAAGGTAACAGTGGAAAATCGTTCCAAAGTAATAGCTCCCATTACGGTCTTGCCTACCATCTGGTTCAGGAATACCTGGAGTTGGGGGTATGAAAACTACAAACACAAACCTACTTTAACTGGAGTCGAAAAGTCACACATAGAAGTCAATCACCGATTGGTGGGTCACTTCAATCTATATGCAGAAAATGCTAAAGATCTTTTGTTTTGTGACAACAAAACAAATTTTGAAAAATTATATAAATCGCCCGCTCAATCTACTTATGCCAAAGATGGAATTAACGATTATATTATCAATCAAAAACGAACTAGCATAAATCCAGACGCCATTGGCACCAAAGCGTCGGTTCATTATGATGATTTCATTCCTCCACTTGGCAAAAAAGAATACCGTCTACGGTTCACAAATACCAACCCAGAAAAACCCTTTGAAGATTTTGATGCTCTTTTTAAACAAAGAATCGAAGAAGCCGACGAATTTTATGCTCCTCTTCAAAAGGGAGTAAAAGACGAAAAATTAAAATCCATTCAGCGACAAGCCTATGCAGGAATGCTTTGGACAAAACAATGGTATTATTATAATGTTTTTGAATGGCTGAAAGGTGATCCATCAACTCCCAGACCTGACGCCAATCGGAAAGAGGGACGCAATAGTGCCTGGAAACACATGTATACGTCCAACATTCTCTCTATGCCGGACAAATGGGAATATCCTTGGTTTGCAGCATGGGATCTAGCTTTTCATACCTTGCCTTTGGCCAGATTGGATCCTGATTTTGCCAAAAGGCAATTATCCGTTATTCTTAGGGAATATTATATGCATCCGAACGGACAAATCCCGGCTTATGAATGGTCGTTCTCGGATGTCAATCCGCCCGTTCATGCTTGGGCAACCTGGAAAGTATATGAAATTGACAAAGAAGCCAATAATGGTGTTGGAGACACTGTTTTCTTGGAACGTATTTTTCACAAATTGCTGCTCAATTTTACGTGGTGGGTGAATTTGAAAGATAAAAACGGAAATAACGTATTTGGGGGTGGGTTCCTCGGAATGGATAATATTGGGGTATTCGACCGCTCCGCCGATTTGCCCACAGGAGGTCACTTGGAACAAGCCGATGGTACCGGCTGGATGGCGATGTACTGTCTAAATATGCTACGGATAGCCTGTGAAATAGCCCTGAAAAATCCCGTTTATCAAGATATGGCATCCAAATTCTTTGAGCACTTTCTCCAAATTTCGGGAGCTATGCAAGCTTTGGGAGACAATAAAGTGAATCTTTGGGACGAAGAGGATCAGTTTTATTATGACATGCTCCATAAAGAAAATGGGGATGCCGAATTGTTAAAAATCCGTTCGATGGTAGGGTTGATTCCTCTATTTGCAGTCGAAGTTTTAACCCCTGAATTACTCGAAAAATTGCCGATATTCAAACGCCGTGTAGAATGGGTCTTGAAAAATCGGCCAGACTTGGCCAGTTTGGTATCCAGCTGGTACAACCCCGGGAAAGGCGAAACCCGTTTGCTTTCTACGCTTAGGGGGCATCGAATGAAAATGATACTCAAGCGTATGTTTGACGAAAAGGAATTTTTGTCGGATTATGGAGTTCGTTCTTTATCCAAATACCATAAAGAACATCCGTATAAATTCAAACATGAAGGCGGTATCATCCAAGTAGATTATACTCCAGCCGAAGCCACTGGAGACATGTTTGGCGGAAATTCCAATTGGAGAGGTCCTATTTGGTTTCCCATGAATTATTTGATTTTGGATTCATTGGAAAAATTTCATAGTTATTATGGCAAAGACTTCAAGGTCGAATTTCCAACCGAATCGGGTGAGTTGGTAAATTTACAAGAAGCCGCCGAAGGTGTTGCCGAAAGATTATTAGCGCTATTTGTTCCCGGTGTCAATAAAAAAATCCCTATGTATGGCGAATATAAAAAGTTTCAGGAAGATTCTCTTTTCAATAAAAACCATTTGTTTTTCGAATATTTTGATGGTGATACCGGTAAAGGTTTAGGCGCCAATCACCAAACAGGATGGACGGGACTAATTTCCGAAATTATCAGGCATTTGCATGAGGTAGCTGAATAACATTTAACATACCACATAAAAATCACCAATAAGATATTTAAAAATCTTACTTGGTGATTTTTTATTTTTCCTACATTTGGGTGCTTTTAAAAACCAAAACTAAACCACTTCTTAATTTTAAAACATGAACAACACCTATAAACCGATTGAAGATACTAAAAGAACCGCAATTGTTGATATTCTAAGAGGCTGGGCTTTACTTGGAGTTGTCATGGGCAATTATGTCGATTATAAATTCATTGGTTTACCCATTGGCTCGAATACCAAAGATGCATTTTCACAAGTCCTTAGCGATATCCATGAAATTTTATTTGCAGCCAAGTCTTGGACTTTGTTGAGCATTCTATTTGGTTATGGTTTTGCCATTCTGATCCAAAATGTAGCGGAGAAGGGTAAGAATCCAGTTGGCTTTTTTGCGTGGCGAATGTTGATTCTTTTTGTGTTGGCTTTTCTTAATTCGGCTATTTGGCTGGGTGATATATTGAAAGATTATGCCTTTCTGGGTCTTATTCTATTGTTGTTTTACAAATGTTCGGCAAAGACAATTCTTAAAATTAGCATCTTACTTATAACAATAATTCCAATTGTTGCAGGTTATGTCAATACAATTAAATATGCTGTTCCTGATGTGTTTTCGGACCCTAAATACTTGCTACTATATCATTCCAGTAATTGGTTTGATATTTTTAAATTCAACTTATTAGGTACTTATTATGGTCAAATGGTTAGTCCGGGTTATGCCATAACTTGCCATATTGTGATGCTTGCCTGTATGCTGTTAGGGTTTTATGCTCAAAAAATAAACTTTTTCAATCGCCTGTCAGAAATGAAAAAAGCTTTAAAAAAGATCTTTTTCATCAACTTGTCAATCACACTTGTGTTGATTTCCATTTTCAAAACAACAATGGCGTATGACCTTACATTTCCCACTTATTTCAGACCCGGTTACTGGTTGGTTTTAAGTACAATGCTTTGTATTGCCTCAGGAATTTGTATGTTGTATAATCATGATAAACTGCAAACTATTTTTGCCTATTTCAGACTTTCGGGTAAAATGACGTTGACGAATTACATCGTCCAAAACGTACTGGCAACACTCATTTTTTCGGGAATTGGGCTAAAATTATACAACACTATGCCTTTTTGGTTCTATTTTGTGTTGGCGGTTTCGGTATTTATTATTCAATTGTTTGTTAGCAAATGGTGGCTTTCCAAATTCAATTATGGTCCAATAGAATGGCTTTGGAGAATTTTGAGTTACCGAAAATTATTTCCGTTCAGGAAAACCAAATCTGAATTAATCTCAAAAGAAGCTGAAGCTGTTGCTATTGAGGTTTAAGACAATTCAAAGACTCCCATAATCTCATTGAAATTCTAAATTTCTAAGTTTATCCTAATGCTGATATATGCGGGTGAGGGATAGCAGCAAGCTACCGAAGTAGCGCGTATAGCCCGACAGCATAGAGAGAAGGGACCAACTCACCGTTACGATGAGTTGGTCCCTTCTCTTTATGGTGACACCTCCCAATGATTTTCTCTAAAAAAAAGTCTCTTTTAAAACGTCACATTTTAAAAGAGCCTTTTTTACATTTTATGAAATATTACTTCACTTCATAAACATTATTACTTTGTTTGATATCGGCCATTAAACCACTTGGGTCGATGGTAATTTTCTTAATTGATGCCTTAGTTTTTGAAATATTAAATTCAAAAGTAGGATAAGCCCAAGCCCAATCATTAAGAACGGTTCTTGTAATAGCAGGAGTTGGATTTTCTTTTTCGAAACTCATCATACGTAACGGGATATAGAAACTCTCTTGAGTACCATCTGTATATTCAACCAATAAATCAATAGGCATTGGCATTCTACCGATACGTTCTAGCGTTACTGTTGTTTTGTCTGCGTTTTCTTTTACGTCTTTGATTCCGTAATCAATAGTGTTTAATGTTTCGGTCCAATCTACCAAATACCAGTCTAGGTTAGCTCCCGAAACACGCTCTGCTGTTCTCTTAATATCATTTGGCGATGGGTGCTTAAATTTGAAATCTTGGTAGTATTTTTTCAAGGTTTTGTCCAAATTATCTTGTCCAATCACATAAACCAATTGTGACAGGAATATACTTCCTTTTACATAAGACGCAATACTATACGAACGATTTTCATCA
>NZ_DASTTN010000214.1:0-2520 GCF_035760125.1 Flavobacterium sp. | reverse complement strand
ACTGCAATTGCATCTTTTGTCCAAACATTCGTATAAATTTTACCATTGATCCATTCCAATTCATTGATGGCTTTTATTTTTGAATCAGCTGAATATACATTGATATAATCTATCATTTTTTGAGTTTTTGGATCCATTTTCCAAATTTTTTCTGTTTTGTCGGTTTGGTAAATGTAAGTGCCATCATTTGTCATTCCCCAACCTTCAATGTCTTTGTCATAAGTAAATGTTTTTTCCAATTTAAGCGTTTTTGCATCGTATATAAAACCTGTTTTTTCTTGCCAGGTCAATTGGTATAATTTGCTGTTTATAAAGGTTATTCCTTCTCCGAAATATTTTTCGTCAAGGTTAATTTGCTTATAGACTTTTCCTGTTTTATAATTGTATTTTCTTAAAAAGGATTTGCAGCTTATTCCTGAACTAGTAGTGCCAGAACCAGTACTTTCATATAATGTATCATTATAAAATTCTAAACCTTCAGTGAAAGAAGCTGTGTCGTGTGAGTAAGTATTTATAATTTTAAATTTTAATAATTTGGGCTGTACAGCAGAAACCAATTCTATTCTCGCAGTAGCTTCCGAGTTTTCACCTCCAAAATAAACCAAAGCCTTAAGGTTTTGGTAACCCAGTTTTTGATCTTTCAAGTTGAAGCTTAGTTTCTCATTTCCTTTTTTGAAACCTACTTTTTTATCATTTACAAAATAGATTATACTGTCAATTTCTTTAGAATTTGGGTTTAAAATACCTAATGAAATAGCATCATCAGATATATAATGTGCCTTATAATTGGAATTATCGAAGGTAAATATAGAATTTTCCCCATTTTTTGTGTTTCCGCAATTTGCTAAAATGATTCCTAAGAAAATGATAAATAGGAAGTTATAGTTTTTCATAGTTTTGATATTTTAAAAAGCCAATATACAACGATAATTTTAAGAGGCAAAGCCCTTGCAAAAATATAAAAAGATTGTATATTTGCACCGGCAAGTCCTACACGACCAGCTCCTGCAGACTCCCCCAGGATGGGAACATAGCAAGGGTACGTGGTTGAGCGGTGCGATGTAGATCGCTTGCCATTTTTTTTTTTTAAATTTAAAATTCTTTTTAAGAATTATACTAAAGTAGTCTTCCTTCGGGGGGATTTTTTTATTTTTACCCAAATTGAAATTAGAATTTAGTAGACAAATTAAAATAAAAACTGGTTATTTTGAAAATCAGTGTTTGTCTTTGTAAAATACTTATAATCCATAACATTAAACAATGAATAAAGTAGTATTGATTACAGGAGGATCTTCGGGAATTGGGAAATCTATTGGAGAATTTTTGCATCATAAAGGATTTGTGGTGTATGGGACGAGTAGGAATCCGGAACGAGTTCTTAATTCGATTTTTCCTCTACTTAATTTGGATGTTAGAAATGCGGATTCCATTCATTCAGCTGTTGATAAAATTATAGCAACTTCAGGAAGGCTTGATGTTGTGATTAATAATGCTGGGGTTGGTATAACGGGACCTCTGGAAGAAATTCCGATGGAGGAAATCAAAAATAATTTTGAAACCAATTTTTTTGGACCAATTGAGGTAATGAAAGCTGTTTTACCACAGATGCGTTCGCAACAATCGGGGTTAATTATTAATATTACCTCAATTGCTGGGTATATGGGTTTGCCTTATCGTAGTATTTATTCGGCTTCAAAAGGAGCTTTAGAATTAATTACCGAAGCATTGCGTATGGAGGTTAAGTCTTTTGGAATTCTAATAACCAATATTGCTCCCGGTGATTTTGCTACCAATATTGCAGCAGGTCGTTTTCATGCACCTGTAATAAAAGGTTCGCCATATGAGGAGTCTTACGGAAATAATCTAAAAACGATGGATGAGCACGTGGATAGCGGAAGTAATCCAAATGAAATGGCTGAAGCAGTTTATACAGTTATTCAAAATTCAAATCCAAAAATTCATTATAAAGTCGGTGCTTTTATGCAAAAATTTTCGATTGTATTAAAGAGAATTCTACCGGATAAAGTATATGAAAAAATGCTTATGGATCATTATAAACTTTAGGAATTCAAAATGAAGAAATAATGAGAATTTGAATTTTGATTTTTGAAATTGAAATTGCCATTGAAATTGCCATTGTTATTGATATTGATTTCGTAATTTTGCACCGAATTTTTCAAACACACAATTAAATATAAATAGATTATGAAATTTTTTATTGATACAGCTAATCTGGAAGATATTAAAAAAGCATATAAAATTGGGGTATTATCAGGTGTTACTACAAACCCTTCGCTAGTAGCTAAAGAAGGCGTAAAGTTTGAAGATCGCATCGAAGAAATTTTAAAAACCGTCCCGGAAGTAGAATCCGTTTCAGCAGAAGTCACCCCCGACACAGTAACAGCAGAAGACATGATTGCGCAAGCAGAAAAGCTTATAAAAATTAACGGAGGAGACAAAAATATAACAATTAAACTTCCTATGACCATTGCTGGATTGGAAGCAACCCGTTATCTAGCT
>NZ_DASTTN010000213.1:0-2173 GCF_035760125.1 Flavobacterium sp. | reverse complement strand
CTTTTTATGCAAAGGAACTGGTATTATCACATCCACATTATTCACAATGGAACTGCCCTTTAAATCCGACGCATACCATTCGCCCAAAAAACTTCCAATTTCTTCGTGTCCTTTGTATTTTAAATTATGAATTATTTCCTGAACCATTCCTTTCTTATGAAAATACAATAATGCAGAAACGTGTTCAACTGGTATCCGACCATAAAACTTTTTGAATGCTTCATTTTCGGAATTCAAATGATGGTTGGTCAAAGGCAATTCATGACGGCAAACCGTGCAAATTACATATTCATTGGTACCTATAAATGATTTACAGCCAGCGCAAACCTTTGGAAAAAACAAATTAATCAAGGAATTAAACATAAAAAAATTGATTTATCCATAAAAATAAGAAAACCTACTCTTCAAACTTCATTTTTTTTCTTTTTTTAATTTCCCTTTTTATATTTTTGCACCATTATGGCAAAACAAGAAGATTTATTTAAGAATGTAGTTTCGCACGCAAAAGAATACGGATTTATTTTTCCGTCAAGCGAAATATACGATGGTTTAAGTGCAGTCTATGATTATGCACAAAACGGAGTAGAGTTAAAAAAGAACATACGCGAATATTGGTGGAAATCGATGGTTCAAATGAACGAGAACATCGTAGGATTGGACGCAGCAATATTGATGCACCCAACGACTTGGAAAGCATCTGGTCACGTTGACGCCTTCAACGATCCATTGATTGATAATAAAGATTCCAAAAGAAGATACAGAGCCGATGTTTTAATTGAAGATTATGCTGAAAAGCTAAATCTAAAAGCTAAAAAAGAAATCGAAAAAGCGAAAACTCGTTTTGGAGATGCTTTCAATGAACAAGAATTCATTACAACCAATGCAAGGGTTGTAGAATATCTAGCTAAAGAAAGAGAAATTCTGGAAAGAATGGGCCGTTCTTTAGGAGCTGGTGATTTAGAAGATGTAAAAGCATTAATTGAAGAATTAGAAATTGCCTGCCCAGAATCAGGTTCTAGAAATTGGACTGAAGTGCGTCAATTCAACTTGATGTTCGGTACCAAATTAGGAGCTTCTGCTGATACGGCAATGGATTTATATTTACGTCCTGAAACGGCACAGGGTATTTTTGTAAATTTCTTGAACGTACAAAAATCAGGAAGAATGAAAGTTCCTTTTGGAATTGCCCAAACTGGAAAAGCCTTCAGAAATGAAATCGTTGCAAGACAATTTATCTTCCGTATGCGTGAATTTGAACAAATGGAAATGCAATTTTTTGTGCGTCCAGGTGAAGAAATGCAATGGTACGAACATTGGAAAACCACTCGTTTGAACTGGCATTTATCTCTTGGTTTAGGAAAAGAAAACTATCGTTTTCACGATCACGAAAAATTAGCGCATTACGCCAATGCAGCAGCAGATATCGAATTCAATTTCCCTTTTGGTTTCAAAGAATTGGAAGGTATCCACTCTAGAACTGACTTTGACTTAAAAGCACACGAAGAATATTCAGGTAGAAAATTACAGTATTTTGATGCTGAATTAAACCAAAATTACGTTCCTTATGTAGTGGAGACTTCGGTTGGTTTAGACAGAATGTTCTTGGCTGTTTTCGCAACTTCCCTAAAAGAAGAAACATTAGAAGATGGTTCAACCAGAACTGTATTAAAATTACCAGCGGTTCTTGCACCTACAAAAGCTGCCGTTTTACCATTGGTTAAAAAAGATGGATTGCCGGAAATTTCCAAAAAAATCATCGATGATTTGAAATGGGATTTCAACGTGGCATATGATGAAAAAGATGCAGTAGGAAGACGTTACAGAAGACAAGACGCTTTGGGAACTCCTTTCTGTATTACTGTGGATCATCAAACTATCGAAGACCAAACGGTAACTATTCGTCATAGAGATACGATGAAACAAGATCGTGTAGCTATCGCCGACTTAAAATCAATCATCGAAAATGAAGTTTCTATGAAAAATTGGTTAATGAAAATGTAATTATTTCATTATAATATATAAAAAAGTGCTTCTCATTTGGGAAGCACTTTTTATATTAAAGCAATTAAGTTTACAAAAATGCAACCTCCCTTTTTTATTCTTATTTTCTTTTATTCAAAAGACCCTAAAACTATTTGTACTGTTTTTCCTTAATTAAAAAATGCAGTTCGTC
>NZ_DASTTN010000212.1:0-9002 GCF_035760125.1 Flavobacterium sp. | reverse complement strand
CCGTTACAATCTTTTTGTTTTTAAAGAAAAAACAAAAAGGATTTTCACTTCTATCGGGGCTAAAGGGAGATATTTTGCTTTTTTATTATCATTTCAAAAAATAACCCCAGAATTGCTAGCCATAAAAACTATGCAATTCTGCGATAGAAAATGGGCGATTTCAGTATTGAAAACAGAGTGTTATTTTTGACTACCTTTGCAAAATGAATAAGAAACACCATTCCAACAATATATTATTGAATTTAGGTATCGAAAGCCTAAATGAAATGCAAGAAGTTGCACAAGATGTCATTCTAAATGACAATAATGTTTTACTACTTTCTCCAACAGGTTCTGGGAAAACATTGGCATTTTTATTGCCAATTTTCGAAATGTTACAACCCGAAATTCTATCCGTTCAATGTTTGATTCTAGTTCCATCAAGAGAATTGGGATTGCAAATTGAACAGGTTTGGAAGAAAATGGGAACTGATTACAAAGTGAATGTGTGCTACGGCGGGCATTCCATTGATACAGAAATTAAAAACTTAAGCAATCCACCAGCTGTTTTGATAGGAACTCCGGGTAGAATCGCAGATCATATCGACAGAGGCACTTTTCGATTAGACAAAATCCAAACTTTGATTTTGGATGAGTTTGACAAATCGTTGCAGTTAGGTTTCCACGAACAAATGTCTTTCATTATTGGTAAACTGAGTAAACTAAACAAACGTGTTTTGGTTTCAGCTACATCGGATATTGAAATTCCAAAATACACTCGAGTTGTGAATCCTACGATTTTGGATTTTATCCCAACCGAAGAGGAACAAGAAAGTAACTTGGCTACCAAAATGGTTGTTTCGAAAGAAAAAGACAAACTAGGAAGTTTGTTTAATTTGATTTGTTCTTTAAAATCCCAGCAGGCAATTGTTTTTTGCAATCATCGTGATGCTGCAGAGCGTATAAGCGATACCTTGAACGAAAAAGGAATTTATGCCACTTATTATCATGGTGGAATGGATCAGGACGAGCGAGAAAGAGCTTTAATTCAATTCCGTAACGGAAGTATGAGTTATTTAATCACCACCGATCTCGCCGCGCGTGGTTTGGATATTCCTGAAATGAAGCATGTAATTCACTATCATCTGCCTTTGAAAGAAGATGAGTTTACTCATAGAAATGGGCGTACTGCCCGTATGTTGGCTTCGGGAACTGCTTATGTGATTGCTCATGAGAGTGAGAAAAAAATGGAATATCTGGATTACGGCATGGAAGTGTTCAATGTGGAAAATGTAATCACACTGCCAAAACCGCCCGAGTTTCAAACCATTTATATTAGCGGCGGAAAGAAAAACAAACTCAATAAAATTGACATCGTAGGTTTCTTTTCCCAAAAAGGGAAACTGGAAAAAGGAGATTTGGGATTAATTGAAGTGAAAGATTTTATCTCGTTTGCTGCAGTGAAATTCAATAAGGTCAAAGATTTATTGCATCATGTAAAAGATGAAAAAATGAAAGGCAAGAAATTCAAAATTGAAGTGGCAAGGAAGGTTATTAAAAAAGAAGAGGAGTAATTTTCTGCTTTTTAAAACCCAGAATTTCAAAATCTTGTGAGTTGTAGTGTTAATTTACAAACAAAAAAAATAAATTACTGTTGATAAAAACATAATAATACAAAGGAGTTGTTTCTTTTTATTATTATGTTTGCTAACAAATACTTACCTATCAAGTATATCATTAAACCCCAAATAAATTATGAAAAAAATTATTGCGATTGCTGTTTTGTTTATTAGTTCTATTGGCTTTAGCCAAATTAAAGTTGTTGAAACTGTGCCAGTTGAGAAATTGGGAAGAGTAAATAATAGTTTTTATGTTCAAAAAATTGGAGATGACTTCACCTTTTTTTACACAACTGTGCAAAGTGAAGATGAAGAGGCCGCTTTGAAGGCTTTTACTTTTAAAAACGTTGATAATGCTTACCAAAGTCTTTATGGTATCATATCAAAAGGATTTACTTCTAGCCCCTTGAATGACGTGAAATTGGAATTGCCTAATAATTATGTTTGGTTGCATTATATTGCAAGTTCTGATAAAACAACTGTACAGTTTATGGTTTCAAGCAAAGATGCAACTTCTACTCATATTTCTGAGCCATTATCAAAAGAGCAAGTTGAAAAATTATTTCAAAAAAGCTAATTGAATATAAGCATTATAAAACAAAAACGTCCCGATTTATTGGGACGTTTTTTTGTTTTTATGAAAACCGAAATTATATTTTCTTAACGTATTGAGTGATAATCACAATTTGTTGTCCATCTACTTTTCCTTCAATGTATTCTGCATTTTCGTGATCCAAACGGATGTTACGTACCGAAGTTCCTTGTTTGGCCACCATGCTCGATCCTTTTACTTTTAGATCTTTGATCAACACAACAGAATCCCCATGAGTTAAAATCACGCCATTTACATCGCGGTGTATGATTTTATTTTCATCATCTTCTCCTTCTCCTGTGGCTTGTGCCCATTCCAGTGTGTCTTCGTCAAGATACATTTGTTCCAAAAGTTCTTGTGGCCAACCATTTTTGCGCAAACGGCTTAACATTCTCCAAGCGACAACTTGAACAGGAATGTGTTCGCTCCACATACTGTCATTCAAACATCTCCAGTGGTTTAGGTCTTCATGACCTGGATTTTCAATTTGGTCGATACAAGTAGGGCAAGCAAAAATGCTTTCGTCTAATCCTCCTTTTTTGGTAGGCAGTACTTGGTACTCTTTTAGGTTTTCGGTGGCAGCACATAATTCACATTGTGAACCACTGCGTTTATTTAATTCTCTTTCGAAGCTCATTATAAAGTGTGTGTTATTTTAGATTGCAAAATTACGGTTAAATGGCAGGTTTTGCAAGTTTATGTTTTTGGTTGTTAGTTGAATTTATTAGTTGTCCTGTAAGTCTTTAAACATTATGTAAGTGTCTACAAGTCCTAAATCTTTATGTCTAAAACCTTTTGGTGTTGTTCCTATAATCTTAAACCCGTACTTCTTCCAAAGTTCTACCGCATTTGTATTTGTGCTTACAACAATATTAAACTGAATTCCTAAGTATCCTTTGTCCTTAGCAAACTTTATTGAATGTTCACATAAAATCTTTCCTATTCCTTTGCCGTGATATTTTGGGTTTACCATATAACCGCAATTTGCAATGTGGTCACCTAAGTCAATTTGATTAGGCTTGATAATATAAGTGCCCAATATTTCGTCATTGTCGTCTATCGCAACGAAAGTGTCCATATTGTCAGCAAACCAATTTTTATGTAATGTGTCTTTAGGTGTCTTTGGATCAAAAACATAAGTATCACCTGTTGAAATAACATCTGTAAAAATATCCCAAACTTTGTCGTAATCTTTTTTTTCGTCTGCTATTCTTATATTCATTCTAAGTCTTTTTTATTGATGCTTGGCGTGTTTGATGGTCGGTCGAAAAATTAGCGCTAGCGAATATTACTTATGCAATTTAACCCTTACCGCCTCTGGAACCAGCATTTCGTATTCACCATGATTTCTGATAACATCCCTTACAATGCTAGAGCTTATATAGGAAGTTCGGGCTGCGGTCAATAAAAAGACAGTTTCTATTTTGGATAATCTTCGGTTGGTGTGGGCGATAGCTTTTTCGAATTCGAAATCGGCTGGATTGCGAAGTCCTCTTAGTATAAAATCGGCTTTGATTTTATGGCATAAGTCAATCGTTAAACCTTCGTAAGTGATAACGGTAACTTTGGGCTCGTTTTTGAATGTTTCCTCAATGAAACGTTTTCTTTCCTCGAGGCTGAACATGTATTTTTTTTCGGCATTAACGCCAATGGCAATTACAATTTCATCAAAAAGCGAAATGCCTCTTTTGATAATATCTTCGTGTCCCAAAGTGATAGGGTCAAACGATCCCGGGAATATGGCTTTTTTCATTTCAATTTAATTTAGTTGTTTTTCAATTCTTGAATCTGGAACAATCCAAAGCATCGCTACTGCAATATAAAGTAAACCAGAAATCCAAGGCGAGACAAAAGCTAAGGGAATTGCCAAAAGATACGCTAATGCTGATATTTTACCTTTTAAGTCCTTTTCGACTGCGCGGTGCAAAATTGAATCTTTACCTTCTAATTTTATGATTTTATTTTGGAGTAAATTATAAGCTATAGCACACATCAATAAAACAAAACCATAAATACTCATAGGTGTTGCTGCAAAATGATGCTCTCCGATCCAACTTGTTGCAAACGGAATCAAGGACAGCCAAAAGAGTAAAAAAAGATTGCCCCACAAAATAGAGCCATTCACTTTTTTAACCACTTGAAACATATGATGATGGTTATTCCAATAAATCCCAACGTATATAAAACTCAAAACATAGCTTAAGAAAACTGGAATCAAGTGTTTTAAGGATTCAAAGCTATCTTCTTCGGGTGCTTTTATTTCTAAAACCATTATGGTAATGATAATGGCTAAGACGCCATCGCTAAAGGCTTCAATTCTGGTTTTATTCATTGTTTTTGGTTTAAAGAATCTTAGCGACTCAGTAACTTAATTAATTGCCAACTCAATAGCATTGGTAAACAAATCTTCCAGTGAAATTCCGGCTGCTTTGGCTTGTTGCGGAATCAAACTTTCGGTGGTAAGGCCAGGAATAGTGTTCATTTCGAGCATGTGTGGTTCGCCGTCTACAATGATGAATTCGCTTCGAGAGAATCCTTTCATTTTTAGAACTTCATAGGCGCGTTTTGCAATTTCTCCCACTTTTTGAGTCATTTCATCCGAAAGTCTTGCGGGCGTAATTTCCTGTGATTTACCTTGGTATTTAGCTTCATAATCGAAGAAATCATTTTCAGAGATAATTTCGGTTATTGGTAAAACGGTAACGGTTCCTTTGTAGTTGATGACTCCAACAGAAACTTCGGTTCCGTCAAGGAAACTTTCTATGATGATTTCGTTGTCTTCTTTGTAGGCTACTTCGATGGCGATAGGCAATTCGGCAGCGGTTTTTACTTTTGAAATTCCGAAGCTAGAACCAGCTTTGTTTGGTTTTACAAAACATGGCAAACCTAATTTTTGTACAATTTCCTCCGTGTTGATAACGTCGCCTTTGTTTAGGTAATAGGAATTAGCTGTTTTGATTCCGTATGGTTTCAATACCGACAATAAATCACGTTTGTTGAAGGTTAACGCTGCTTGGTAATAATCGCAGGCGGTTTGTGGAATGTTTAGTAATTCGAAATAAGCTTGCATCAATCCATCTTCACCCGGAGTTCCATGAATGGCGTTGAAAACGCAATCGAAAGTTTGCTTGGTTCCGTTTATGTTTACCGAAAAATCATTTCTGTCTATTGGAAATTCGGCATCATTGGCATCAACATATACCCATTTTTCTTTAAAAATATGGATGCGGAAAGCATTGTATTTGGTTTTGTCCAGAAACTGGTAAACTACGTTTCCGCTAATTAGTGAAATCTGGTATTCGCTTGAATAGCCGCCCATGATGATGGCAATGTTTTTCATATTTTTCTTGATTTTGGCACAAATTACATGAATTACACGATTTTTTTAAAGTGCAATTGTAATACTGTGATTTTAATTTTTTAATTCTAAATGTTGTTTTGAAAACTAATTCCCTAGCCCCGATAGCAGTGGAAATCCTTTTTATTTTTCCTTTAAAAATAAAAAGATTGCAACGAATAGCGGGAAATAGCTCCTTGCCTTGAATGATGCTTGGAAAGGCAAATACTATTAAACAAAATTATCATTTTTTTTGAAACGAAATAGCTTTATCTTTGCGGGAAATAAAAATATTTATGAGCTTAAAAAAATATCTTACGAGTCGTGTATTTTTCGGACAGGTGTTGATTGCACTTGCCATTATTGCAGTTTTGGGTTATTTATTCATGCATTGGTTGACATTTACAACCGATCATGGTCATGAAATTGCAGTTCCTGATTTGAGAAAATTGACAGAGGAACAAGTGGAGGATAAGCTGGATGAATTGGATTTGGATTATGAACTGTTGGACAGTGTAGATTTTAGGGGAGATTATCCAAAATACAGTGTAGTGGAGCAGGATCCTATGCCTGGAACAAAGGTGAAAGTAGGTAGAAAAGTATATATTAAGATTAATTCATCTGGGTTTTCGTCTGTTCGAATTCCGGATTTGATTGACAAAACGTATCGTGAAGCAGTGCCAACACTTAAGGCATTGGGACTTGAAGCGGGAACTATTACATATGTTCCTAATTTAGGAAAAGACATGGTCTTGGAAATGCGTTATAAAGGCAGAAATGTGAAAGTAGGGGACAGAGTCTTGAAAGCATCTAAAATTGATTTGGTTTTGGGAGACGGAAAAGAGAGTTATCAAGAAGAAGCAGTGGACAGTACAGCTACTCCACCAGCACAAGAAACAACAACAAATGAACAATAATATTGAAACGATAGAGGATTTAGACGAAGAGTTATTTGAGCATTACAGGTTTGAGGTTCCGAAAGGGCAGGCCATTTTGCGAATTGACAAATACTTGATGGGTTTGATTCCAAATGCAACACGAAATAAAATTCAGAACGCAGCCACCGAAGGGAATATTTTTGTAAATGATGCGACTGTAAAGTCCAATTATAAAGTAAAACCTTTTGATGTGGTTCAGGTTATGTTATCACATCCGCCTTTTGAAAATAGAGTAGATCCAGAGGATATTCCGCTTGATATTGTTTATGAAGATGAGGCACTTTTACTAATCAATAAGCCACCTGGATTGGTAGTACATCCCGGTCATGGGAATTATACAGGAACACTTGTGAATGCATTGGCGTTTCATTTTGAGAATTTGCCAATGAACAGCAGCGAGCGTCCCGGATTGGTTCATAGAATCGACAAAGATACTTCGGGATTGTTGGTTATTGCCAAAACTGAAGCAGCGATGACGCATTTGGCGAAACAATTTGAAGCCAAAACATCCGAAAGAGAATATATTGCATTGGTTTGGGGTAATGTTACCGAAGAGCAAGGAACCATTGAAGGGAACTTGGCGAGACATTTGAAAGACCGCATGCAGATGGCTGTTTTTGCCGATCCTGAAATAGGAAAACCTGCTATAACACATTATAAAGTTTTGGAGCGTTTTGGGTATGTGACTTTGATTTCATGTCGATTGGAAACAGGAAGAACACACCAGATTCGTGCGCATTTGAAGCATATTGGCCATCCACTTTTTAATGATGAGCGTTATGGTGGTCATTTGATTTTGAAAGGGACTACATTTACGAAATACAAACAATTTATCGAAAATTGTTTCAAAGCCTTGCCACGTCAGGCATTGCACGCCAAAACACTTGGTTTTGTACATCCAAATACTGGAGAAATGATGCGTTTTGACACAGAATTGCCTCAGGATTTTAAGGATTGTATCGAAAAATGGAGAGGATATTCGAAATCACATCATGCCGAAGAAGATTAAAGATAGAATATAAAAGCCCCGCATTTTGCGGGGCTTTTTTTATGGATTACGATTACTTTATTTCAGTTCCTAAATGATGTTTTATCACTCCTTTAGAACCTGTTTGGCTTGGGGTTAATTCCAAAACGGAATCCGGGGAAAGACTCGGCTCCATTCGGTGGGAAACGAATAGGATAGCTATATTGGTTTCTTTTTTTATCAAATTGATAAGTTGTGTTACCAATGCTATATTTTGGTCATCCAAACCTTCAAGAGGTTCGTCCAGAATCAATAGGGGAGGATGCTTAATAACTGCTCGGGCGATAAGAGCAACTCTTTGTTGTCCGATAGAAAGGCGTTTGAAAATTTTGTTTTTTAGATGGCTCATTTGAATCGCTTCTAGCCATTGTGTTGCTATTTTTCGCTGTAAGGTTGTGGGTTCTGTGTATAATCCGATGGAATCGAAGAATCCGGAGAGAATCATTTCTTCCAGACTATAACTTTTATTGAACAAGTCGGTCATGGCCGTGTTGAAAAAACCGATTTGTTTCTTGATTTCCCAGACACTTTCGCCACTTCCTTTTTTTCTACCAAAGAGTTCGACATCTTGACCGTAACCTTTGGGATTGTCACCTGAAATTAGGGACAGTAAAGTGCTTTTTCCGGAACCGTTTGGTCCAATAAGATGCCAAAAATCACCTTGTTTTATAGTCCAGGACAGTGAATCTATAATTGGTCTATCATCGTAGGAAACGGATATAGAATTCATTTTTATAAGAACACCGTCATTGAAAACTTCTTTGTGAATCGGTATTTTATGGCTGCCATTTTCTAATGAATTATTTTCGATTGTATTTATGGATTTCAAGTCAAATGAATTATCTGATATGTGTGCTTTATTGGCAATAAAAGGAAATAAATCAGTAGTTCGATTTACCAATTGAATAATACGAACAGAACTTGAGATAGCCTCAATAGCCATAGCTAATTCAATTCGGGAATTATGGTCCAAATGATCCATAGGATTGTCTAGAATGATATAGTCAGGATTTTTTTTGAGGCAATATTTTAAAAACTCCTTTTTTCGCTCTCCAGATGAAAAGGTGCGTAGGTTTCGGTTGGATTCGGCAGTAGCTTCAATGGATTCATATTGGTATTCTTCTTCAATTAATTTTTGAATGGAAATGTCTGAATACAGGATTCCTTTTAGTGTATTGAAAACCGATAATTCCCCCTGAATTTCTCCAGATAATAAAGTGTTTATAAAGGTTTTTTTGTCAACTTGATTGGATAGAAGGATGTCCCAATGTTTCATTTTGTTACTATTGAATAAGAAAAATAAAATTTGGTGAAATTAGACATTATAATGCAAATTTAAAATTGGTAGAGTTATAAATTTAGTTTTAAATATCTTTTCTTTTATAAAAAAAAGCCCCGAAATTGGGGCTTAGAATTATTTTGAATAAAAGTTGTATTAAAGTTCTTTATCTACAGTTTCAGGCTCTTCTATTTTTTCTGTTTCTTCAATTTGGGCAACTGTTTCTTCCAA
>NZ_DASTTN010000211.1:0-2220 GCF_035760125.1 Flavobacterium sp. | reverse complement strand
GAATTTCACATTCTCAAAACCTACAACAGTACGCAACGCTTTAAACTGAATATCCTCAGGTAAAGAAGTTGAAAATCCATTTACATAAACCTCACACGTATTCCACCCTTCTGGCTCAACAAATAATTGGTGACGCTCTTTATCTGCAAAACGATTAATCTTATCTTCGATAGAAGGACAATATCTCGGACCGATACTTTTTATTCTTCCGTTAAACATTGGAGAACGATCAAAACCTTCTCTTAAAATATTATGCACCTCATTCGAGGTGTAAGTCATATGACATGATTTTTGAATAGACAAAGGTTTAGTCAAATCCGAATACGAAAATTTATCAGGCTTAGCATCCCCTTTTTCCTCATTCATTTTAGAATAATCCAAAGAACGTCCATCCACTCTCGGAGGTGTTCCCGTTTTCATTCTTCCTGCTTCAAAACCTGCTTTAATCAAATCTTCGGTTATTCCGAATGCCGCACTTTCTCCGGCACGTCCTCCTCCGAATTGCTTTTCTCCAATATGGATCAAACCATTCAAAAAAGTACCATTTGTCAGCACGACAGATTTAGAACGAATCTCCACTCCCAACGAAGTTCTAATTCCTTTTATCTTTCCGTTTTCAATTATCAACCCTTTTACCATTTCTTGATAGAAATCAAGATTTGGAGTTCCCTCCAACATCATTCTCCATTCTTCAGCAAAACGCATACGGTCACTTTGAACTCTTGGAGACCACATAGCAGGTCCTTTTGATTTATTCAACATCTTGAATTGAATTGCAGTTCTGTCAGAAACAATTCCGGAGTATCCACCAAGCGCATCAATCTCACGAACAATTTGTCCTTTGGCAATTCCGCCCATCGCAGGATTACAAGACATTTGCGCAATGTTCTGCAAACTCATCGTCACCAACAAAGTTTTGGATCCTAAATTTGCTGCCGCTGCCGCTGCCTCTGAACCTGCGTGACCCGCACCCACCACAATTACATCATACTCTTCTAAAAACATTTTCTTATATATTAATCCTTCGAAAAGGAATTATGAAATCTCAAAATAACGTTCCACGTGAAACATGTTAAAAACAAAAAATTAAAACTATTCAGCGTAAAATTTTTTGATGCAACAAAATTAAAAATGTTCCACGTGAAACACATTAAAAAAAATATAAAATTTTTATAATGTTTCACGTGGAACGTATTGCTTTTTTATATAATTTTGATAGATTTTTAACTACTGTTCCACGTGAAACATAGTTAGTTTTTCATCTTCTTTACTGCGCATTAATACTTCGTCAGCTTCTGACTTATCTTTATAACCACAGTAGTGTAAAACACCGTGAACCAATACGCGTTTTAATTCTTCATCGAAACTTGTATTGTAGTCTTTAGAATTATCTAAAACTCTTTCAACCGACACGAAAATATCACCTCCTATTTCGTTACCCATAGTGTAATCAAAACTGATAATATCTGTTAAAGTGTCGTGATTAAGATACTCTACATTAATCTTATGAAGGTACTCATCATCACAAAAGATATAATTGATTTCTCCTTCTGTTTTGTTTTCCGAAACTATTACAGCACTTAACCAAGACGCAATAGCTTCTTCGTTCTCTAGTGTAAATTCGGATTCGTAATTAAAATTGATCATTTGTTGTTAAAATAAACTTGAACTTTTTGATTAAAATTCGAGCGCAAAGGTAACGATTGTCTATTTAATATTTCGATGCTGTTCAAATAATCTGAAAGTGATTTAGGTAAAGGACTTGCCGTATTAGTAAAATTCTTGGTATTCGTTTCAGATTGACGCTTTGGATCTTCACCTTGCAAACGAATAGCAGTGTCTAATTTTAAAAGTTCCTGTTTAATATTATTGGTTCTTTGAAGCGTTTCGTTATTAAAGCCTTTGTTCAACAATTGCTTTTCTAACTGTTTCATCTGCTCTAAAGCATTTTGTCCACTATTACCTAAACCCTTTTTGTTTAACTCTTCTTGTAATGCTTCACGTAACTGTTTTTGTTCTTTGTAAATATCCATAGTAGCTTTAGCATCACCTTCTCCATCCCCATCAGATTCACCATTCTGTCCTTGACCTTTTCCAGATTGTGAACCTTTGTTTTGACTACCGCCAGGTTTGTTTCCTTCTCCGGGCTTATCCCCAGGTTTCATTCCTTGCTTCATTTTCTCACTTAACTCCCCTTGCTTTTTTATAATATCAGGCAAT
>NZ_DASTTN010000210.1:0-6368 GCF_035760125.1 Flavobacterium sp. | reverse complement strand
TTTGAAAAATTACAAACAGGCCAAAAAATATTTTGAAAGAGGATTGAAAGAAGAACATTTGTTTGAGGACAAACCTAAACTATATGCTATGTTATTGGATAATTTGGCTTATTCCAAATTCAAACTTAAAGAATCCGAAGGGTTACCAAATCAGTTTTATAGAGCGCTAAAAATAAGAGATAGTTTGGATTTTACCGCAGGGATTATTATTAACAAAATTCATCTGTCTGAATATTTTGCTTCGAAGAAAGATACGTTAAAGGCTATTCAATACGCTAAGCAGGCACTTATGTTTTCGCGTAGTAATAATCAATTGAGAAGAATTTTGGACGCTCTCAAACAAATGGAAGCGGTAGATCAAAAAAAGGCTTCTATTTATTCTAAAGAATACATCCTCATTAATGATCGTTTGCAAAAAGCAGAACGTAAAATGGGTGAAAAATTTTCCAGAATAGAATATGAAACAGATGAAATTAAAGTAGAAAACACTAATCTGGAAGGACAAAACAAGAAACTTTTGTTGATTTTTGGGTCTTTTATAATCTTGGCAATATTGTTGTATACCATTAAATTGCAAAAAGTTAAACAACGTGAATTGTTGTTTAAACAACAACAACAACAAGCCAATGCAGAAATCTACAATTTGTTAATTAATCAGCAAAACACTATTGAAATCAATAATATTAAAGAGAAAAAAAGAGTAGCTAGAGAATTACATGATGGTGTTTTAGGCAGAATGTTTGGTGTTCGAATCAATTTGGATAGTTTAAATAAAATCAAGGATGATTCTGGTATCGAAAGCAGATTAAATTACCTAACAGAACTCAAAAATATTGAACAAGATATTCGTGAAATTTCACATAACTTGAATAGAGAAAAATCAGAATTAATTAATAACTTCGTAGCAATCGTTACTAATTTATTCGAAGAACAGAAAAAAACATATTCGACTAAATTTCTTGCTCACATTGACCCCGCCATAAAGTGGGATTTGATTGACAATACAGCAAAAATTAATTTATATCGAATTCTTCAAGAATCACTTCAAAATTGTAATAAATATGCTAATGCAACAAAAATAAAGGTAGAATTCAAAAAGGAAAATGACAATTTAGTACTGAAAATAAATGATGATGGAACAGGATTTAATGTCAATCGAGCCAAAAAAGGTATTGGCTTGCAAAATATAAAAGTAAGGACCATAGAATGTGAGGGAACACTTGAAATAAAATCAAAAAAAGAAGAAGGCACTTTAATTATAATTACAATTCCAGTTAAAAAAACACAAAAACCAGTAGTAAAATGATAGTTGATTCAAAAGTGGAAAAGTTAATTAAAAAAAATATTTTAATAGTAGATGACCATCCCTTTATAATTGACGGATATAAAAACGCCATTACCCGCTACAAACCTGACCTTTACGAATATTCATTCACTCAAGGTAAGGACTGTGAGACAGGTTATAATATTATTACAAATCCAGAAACTCCTCTTTTTGACATTGCCTTTTTAGACATTAGTATGCCTGTATATGAAGAAAAAGGAATTATTTCTGGTGAGGATTTAGCCAAATTAATTATGGAATTGATGCCCAATTGCAAAATTATTTTATTGACAATGTACACTGAATTGCTTAAAATAAAGAATATAATTGAGACTATAAATCCTGCAGGACTTGTTATAAAAAATGATTTAACCTTTGATGAATTACTTTTTGGTTTTGACATTATATTGAAAGATGAAATTTATTACAGTCACTCTGTGATTAAAATGGCCAAGCAAATTAATAATGATTTTGAGGATATCGATCAATTTGATAAATTGATTTTATTTCATATTTCCAAAGGGACAAAAACCAAAGATATTCCACAATATATCCCTATTTCATTACATGCAATAGAAAGCAGAAAAGTAAATCTAAAAGAATTATTTAAAATTGAAGACGGAAGTGATATCGATTTGATTCAGGAAGCAAAAGTTAGAGGAATTATCTTTTAACTCCTCAAATAAACAAAAAATGACACTGAGATAGTGTCATTTTTTTCATTTAATATTTTTTATTCCATCATCATTACTCACTTATTGCGTCCCAACCTCTTGCTTTCAAAGGTATTTTGGTATTGGCGCGAGTTACAAGATGAACCCCCTCACTCTCTTGGGTCATGTGCCCAATAATACTGAAGTTTGGATTTCCTTTTATTTTTTCAAAATCTTCCATCGCAATGGTAAAAAGCAATTCGTAATCTTCTCCACCGTTGATGGCAACTGTTGTGCTATCGATATTAAATTCTTCGCAAACATTTATGAATTGAGGATCTATCGGCAATTTATCTTCATATAAATTACAACCAACACCCGATTGTTTGCACAAATGCATAATCTCCGATGATAATCCATCGGAAATATCAATCATAGAAGTCGGTTTTATTTCCAAAGCATGCAATAAAGTGCGGACATCCTTGCGGGCTTCTGGCTTCAATTGACGCTCAATCAAATAGGTATAGGCATCCAAATCTGGTTGAGAATTAGGATTTACTTGAAAAACTTGTTTTTCTCTCTCTAATACTTGTAATCCCATATAAGCGGCTCCAATATCACCTGTAACTACCAATAAATCTGTTTGTTTGGCTCCGTTTCTATAAACGATTTCATTTTCATCTGCCTCTCCAAGAGCAGTGATACTGATGATTAATCCTTTTTGGGAAGAGGTCGTATCGCCGCCAATTACATCTACTTTATACTCTTGGGCTGCGTGAGCAATTCCTTCGTATAGTTCTTCTAATGCTTCTAATGGAAAACGATTCGAAACCGCTATCGAAACTGTGATTTGTGTTGGTCTGGCGTTCATCGCACAAATATCGGATACATTGACCACGACGGATTTGTAACCTAAATGTTTTAAGGGCATGTAGGCTAAATCAAAATGCACACCTTCAATCAATAAATCGGTGGAAACAACCACTTTTTTTTCTTTGAAATCCAAGACGGCTGCGTCGTCACCAATCCCTTTTAGTGTGGAAGGTTGCGTGATTTCGAAGTTTTTTGTCAAATGGTCTATTAAGCCAAATTCTCCTAATTGGGCTATGCTTGTACGTTGCGGGGTTTTATCTTCAATCATTTTGTCTGTTTATTGCTTTTTTGGTTTTACCAAGGTTGCAAAGGTACGAAGTTGATTTGCTTTATAAATTTAAAAGAGAAGAGATTTTACTGTAACATATTTTTATGATTCCATTATTTTTTGCACCTTTAGTTTATCAAAACATCAAAAAATGAACTCATTCGATATTGTTACCCTTACAGTAAATCCAGCTTTAGATAAAAGCACCCATTTTAAAGGTTTAGTGGCCGAACAAAAAATACGCTGTTCAGAACCCCGATTCGATGCAGGTGGCGGCGGAATCAATGTCTCCAAAGCTATTTCTCGTTTGGGTGGATCATCATTAGCAGTATTCACTTCTGGAGGGCCATTAGGAAAAATGCTGGAAGAATTGGTTGCCAAAGAATCCATCGCCTATCAAGCCATTCCTATCCAAACTTGGACTAGAGAAAGTTTTGTCGCGGTAGATGAAAATACTAATTCTCAGTATCGTTTTGGTTTTACAGGAGGCGAAATAACCAATGAAGAGGAACAAGCGGTACTTCAAGCCATAGCCAACTTAAAGCCTAAATTCCTAGTAGCCAGTGGTAGCCTAAACGAAGGTTTATCATTCGATTTTTATCAAAAAGTTGCCGAAATAGCCAAAAAATCGAATTCAAAGCTAATAGTTGACACCTCTGGAGAAGCCTTGAAAAAAGTATTGGAAACAGGTGCTTATCTCATCAAACCAAACGTAGGCGAATTGGCAAAACTAGTAGGCGTTGAACGACTAGAAATGGAAGAAGTAAATGAAGCGGCCAAGCAGATCATTGCCAAAGGTGGAGCCGAAATTGTAGTGGTCTCACTCGGGCCTCAAGGAGCAGTATTAGTGACCAAAGACAATTATGAATTTGTTCCCGCTCCCAATGTTGCTAAGAGAAGTACCGTTGGTGCCGGCGACAGTATGGTTGGCGGAATGGTTTGGGCGCTTTCGCAAAATAAAAGCTTGAAAGAAGTCATCCGTTGGGGTGTGGCCTGCGGCTCTGCTGCTACAATGAACGAGGGAACGCAATTGTTTAAAGGTGCAGATGCGCAACGGTTGTTTGATTGGTTGAAGGATAAATAAACAATCTGTATTTTCAGAAAAGACACAGAAAAACCTGATAATTTTTACATCATCAGGTTTTTTCTTTATTCTTGAATCTTTCTTCTATTCTCTAAAAAAGATTAATCATTCAATTTCAATACCGCCATAAAAGCTTCTTGCGGAATTTCAACATTTCCTACTTGGCGCATACGTTTTTTACCTTTTTTCTGTTTTTCCAACAATTTACGTTTACGAGAAATATCTCCACCGTAACATTTGGCAGTAACGTCTTTACGTAAGGCTTTAATCGTTTCACGGGCAATGATTTTCGCGCCAATTGCTGCTTGAATCGGAATGTCAAATTGTTGTCTCGGAATCAATTCACGTAATTTCTCGGTCATTTTCTTTCCGATGTTATAAGCATTGTCTTCGTGAATCAACGCAGAAAGCGCATCAACCGTTTGACCATTCAATAAAACATCCAAACGAACCAATTTTGAAGTTCTCATTCCAATTGGAGAATAATCAAATGAAGCATATCCTTTTGAAACCGTTTTCAATCTGTCGTAAAAATCGAATACAATCTCAGCCAAAGGCATATCAAAATTCAATTCTACACGTTCCGTTGTCAAATATGTTTGATTCGTAATTTGACCACGTTTTTCGATACACAAACTCATTACGTTTCCAACAAAATCAGATTTGGTAATGATAGTCGCTTTAATAAAAGGCTCCTCAACACGATCCAAACGAGAAGGTTCCGGTAAATCAGATGGGTTGTTAACTACAAAAGCATCTTCCGGATGTTTTTTGGTGTAAGCCAAATACGAAACGTTAGGAACAGTAGTGATTACAGTCATATCAAACTCACGTTCCAAACGCTCCTGGATAATCTCCATATGCAACATTCCCAAGAATCCGCAACGGAAACCAAACCCTAAAGCCGCAGAACTTTCCGGTGTAAATACCAACGAAGCATCGTTCAATTGCAGTTTTTCCATAGAAGAACGCAAATCCTCGTAATCCTCCGTATCAACAGGATAAATCCCGGCAAATACCATTGGTTTTACATCTTCAAAACCAGTAATCATATTCGTAGTAGGCGTTTTGGCATCGGTAATCGTGTCACCCACTTTTACTTCTTTGGCTTCTTTAATTCCAGAAATCAAATACCCAACATCTCCTGTCGAAATCACATTTTTAGGAACTTGATTCAATTTCAATGTTCCAACTTCATCGGCAAAATACTCGTTTCCGGTAGCCATGAATTTTATTTTTTGGCCTTTTTTAATTTCCCCGTTTTTCACACGAAAAATTACCTCAATACCACGAAACGGATTGTAATGTGAATCGAATATTAAAGCCTGAAGAGGCTCATCTTTTACTCCTTTTGGAGCCGGAATTTTTTCAATAATCGCTGCCAAAATATTTTCTACACCAAAACCAGTTTTACCAGAAGCGTGAATAATATCTTCCAATTTACACCCAAGCAAGTCAATAATATCATCACTTACTTCCTCTGGATTGGCGCTTGGTAAATCAACTTTATTCAAAACCGGAATAATTTCCAAGTCATTTTCAAGAGCCAAATACAAGTTAGAAATAGTTTGTGCCTGAATACTTTGTGCAGCATCCACAATCAATAACGCACCTTCGCAAGCCGCAATAGAACGAGAAACTTCATAAGAGAAATCCACGTGACCAGGAGTATCGATTAGGTTCAAGATATATTCTTCCCCTTTATACGTATATTCCATTTGTATCGCGTGACTTTTAATCGTGATACCACGTTCACGTTCCAAGTCCATATTGTCAAGCAATTGAGCTTTTTCTTCACGAGCAGTTACCGTTTGGGTTGCCCCCAATAATCGGTCCGCCAATGTACTTTTTCCGTGGTCAATATGTGCAATAATGCAAAAATTCCTAATATGTTTCATCTTATCCTAATATCAAATTTATTTGGGCGTGCCGGCAGAAAAAGCCGTCGGGCTATTCGCTACAAGTCCTCGTCCCGAAAAAAACGGGACTGCGGGCTTTCCACTACTATCCCTCACGCAAACGCCGTAAAGCGACAATTAATCTGCAAATATACTCTAAATTCAACAGTTTCAAAGTTTCAAAATAGGAAACTCAAGCATTTACCCAAAGTCTTTTCAAATTGTAATACATATACCCCTTAATTAGTTACCATATTATTCAAAATCA
>NZ_DASTTN010000209.1:0-10057 GCF_035760125.1 Flavobacterium sp. | reverse complement strand
TTTAAATTCTTCTCTAGAAATAGACTCAACAGTATCAACAGGTTTTAGGATAAAGCTCATTTATTTATTAGTTTAAATATGTATGCTTAAAAATACCTAATTATTTTTAAGCATCAAAATTTACAATTAAATAACAAAAATACAACATGCTACATTCCAGTTCTAATGGCTTCCACAGGATCTAGTTTAGATGCGCTAATAGCTGGAAGAATTCCTGAAATTATTCCAACAATAATTGACAATCCTGCTCCAATTAAGATATTCCAAAAACTTAAAACAAATTCAAAATCTAATAAATTAGTCAATAAGATTGATAATAGCCAAACTATTGCTAGGCCAATTATACCTCCAATAACACAAAGAATAATAGCTTCGAATAAAAACTGGAACAATATAAATCTGTTTTTTGCCCCCAAAGATTTTTGAATGCCTATTAAATTCGTTCGCTCTTTTACGGAAACAAACATGATATTAGCAACTCCAAAACCTCCAACGAGAAAGGAAAAAAAGCTTATGAAAATACCACCTAAGCGTAAAGAACTTATTATACCATTGATAAGATCGAGAAATCCACCAAAAACATTAATGAAAAAATCATCAATTTCCCCGGCTTTCAGTCCTCTAAAATTTCTCAGTTTTTGTGTTATCTCACTTTTATACTCTTCCATATCCACTCCTTTTTCGGGCTTGAATATGATTACATTCGTTAAATTTGGATTATTGTCGCCATACAATCTGCGGACAAAATTGACAGGAATAATGGCTGCAGTGTCATTACTGTCACCAAACGAAGAACCTTCCTTTTTTAAAACACCTATAACGGTAAAGCGTTGGCCATACAATCTTACGTTTTTCCCTAGTGGTTCTGAGTCCTCAAAAAGCGATTTTGCAATATCGTTACCGATTACAATTACAGGAGTTCCGGAGTTGGATTCAGATTCGTTATAAAATCTTCCCTTTTCAAATTCCAGTCCCTGAATATCTATAAATTCATAGGAAACGGGGACGATATTTACATCACTCACTGTTTTGGATTCGTATTTTATGGTTTCTCTTTTTGTAAATATTTGGTATCCTAATTGTTGAGTATGGGTCATTGCGTTTTTTAGGTAAACATACTCAGTGTATTTTACATTGGGAAATTGCTCTCTTTTCCATTGCGGTATATCCGAAGGACCAAAGGAAAATTTCAATAAATAAATAGTGTTTTTATCCAGGCTGCTTAGTTCTTTTGAAATTTTTCTGTCCAAAGAGTCTACCGCTGCAAGTACCGCTATTATGGAGAATATACCAATAGTAACCCCCAATAAAGAAAGTAATGTTCTCAATTTGTTGCTGCGTAAAGCATTCATGGCAAAACCAAAACTCTCTTTTAATAATCGTAGGTAAACTAGCATGTTTTTTGAATTAGTATTACTGTAAAATTCTATCTTTTTGTTTCAAAAACCTAAAAAAAATACATTTAACAATTGGTATGTTATTTTAAGACATTGTTACATATTTTTTATTGAATTATATTATCAAAAAAAACTATTTTTGCACTTTATAATCATAACTACTCGATGAACACAACAAAAACAATCCAATCAGCATTAATTTCGGTCTTTTCAAAAGAAGGTCTTGAACCAATTGTAAGAAAATTGCATGAGCAAAATGTAATTTTTTATTCTACAGGAGGAACCGAGGAATTCATTAAAAATTTAGGAATCCCAGTTATCCCTGTTGAAGATGTTACTTCTTATCCTTCTATTTTAGGGGGAAGAGTAAAAACATTACATCCTAAGGTTTTTGGTGGAATCTTAAACCGTCAAGATAATGAAAGTGATGTACAGCAAATGCAGGAATACAACATTCCGCAACTTGATTTGGTAATTGTTGATTTATATCCTTTTGAAAAAACAGTTGCTTCAGGAGCAAGTGAAGAAGATATTATCGAAAAAATAGATATTGGTGGTATTTCATTGATTCGTGCTGCAGCAAAAAACTTTAAAGATACCGTAATCGTTCCTTCTATGGATCAATATGGTCTGTTTTTGGACATGATTACTACTCAAAATGGGGGTACAACATTGGCAGACAGAAAATTATTGGCTACCAAAGCTTTTCATGTCTCTTCTCATTACGATGGAGCTATTTTTAATTATTTCAACACTGACGAAACAATTTATAAGGCAAGTATAGAAAACGGACAAGTATTGAGATATGGAGAAAATCCACACCAAAAAGGATTTTTCTTCGGAGATTTTGACGCTATGTTTACCAAAGTTCATGGTAAGGAATTATCATATAATAATTTATTGGATGTTGACGCTGCAGTAAACTTAATTCATGAATTTAAGACTGACGGACCAACATTCGCAATTTTAAAACATAACAATGCTTGTGGATTAGCTACAAGAGAGACTATTTCTGAAGCATACAATGTGGCATTAGCTTGTGATCCTACTTCTGCTTTTGGAGGTGTGTTGATTGCTAATACGACAATAGATGTGGCTACCGCCAATGAAATCAATAAATTATTCTGTGAAGTTGTAATCGCTCCATCTTATGATGCAGAAGCAATTGCTATTTTACAAGAAAAGAAAAATAGAATTATATTAATTCAAAATGATGTTGAATTGCCTCAAAAACAGGTGAGAACGTGTTTGAATGGATTGTTAATTCAAGAAAGAAATAACATCACTGATACTAAAGCAGACTTAAAAACCGTTACAACAACATCACCTACGGAGCAAGAAATTGAAGATTTGATTTTTGCTTCTAAAGTGTGTAAGAATACTAAATCAAATACGATTGTTTTCGCTAAAAACGGTACTTTAATCTCTTCGGGAACTGGACAAACATCAAGAGTAGATGCTTTATTACAAGCTATTGAAAAAGCAAAAGTTTTCGGATTTAGTTTAGAAGGCGCTTCTATGGCAAGTGATGCTTTTTTTCCATTCCCAGATTGCGTTGAAATAGCAAAGAAAGCTGGAATAACAGCCGTAATTCAACCAGGAGGATCAATTAAAGACGAATTGAGTATTAATTATTGCAATGAAAATAATCTTGCGATGGTATTTACAGGAACACGTCATTTTAAACATTAATTTGTTTAACTTTGTGCGTAATTTATTTATAACTTTTTAACCCCTAAAAGGCATATGGGATTTTTTGATTTCATGACCGAGGATATTGCGATAGACCTTGGTACAGCAAACACTTTAATCATTCACAATGACAAAGTCGTAATTGACAGTCCGTCTATTGTTGCGCGTGATAGAATATCAGGCAAAATTATTGCAGTTGGTAAGGAAGCCAATATGATGCAAGGTAAGACGCATGAAAACATTAAAACAATCAGGCCTTTAAAAGATGGTGTAATTGCTGATTTTGATGCATCTGAAAAAATGATTAGTATGTTTATCAAGAGCATACCAGCATTGAAAAAAAGAATGTTTACACCCGCCTTAAGAATGGTTGTTTGTATTCCTTCAGGGATTACCGAAGTGGAGATGAGAGCGGTAAAAGAATCTTGTGAAAGAGTAAACGGTAAAGAAGTATACTTAATACATGAGCCTATGGCTGCAGCTATTGGTATCGGAATTGATATTATGCAACCAAAAGGGAACATGATTGTTGATATAGGTGGTGGAACAACTGAAATTGCGGTAATTGCATTAGGTGGAATCGTATGTGATAAATCTGTTAAAATTGCCGGAGATGTTTTTACCAATGATATTGTTTATTACATGCGTACACAACACAACTTATTTGTTGGGGAAAGTACTGCTGAAAAAATAAAGATTCAAATTGGTGCAGCTATTGAAGATTTGGAAACTCCTCCAGAAGATATGTCAGTTCAAGGTAGAGATTTATTAACCGGAAAGCCAAAACAGGTTGAGGTGTCTTATAGAGAAATTGCAAAAGCATTGGACAAATCAATTCAACGAATTGAAGATGCAGTAATGGAAACATTATCGCAAACTCCTCCAGAATTAGCAGCCGATATTTATAATACAGGTATCTATCTTGCAGGTGGTGGATCTATGTTGAGAGGACTTGATAAAAGAATCTCACAAAAAACTGATTTACCAGTTTATATTGCCGAAGATCCATTGAGAGCAGTAGTAAGAGGAACAGGAATGGCTCTTAAGAATATTACAAAGTTTAAAAACATTTTGATTAAGTAATACCCTTTTTTACTGAAGTTACTTTATATCTAACATTCAATATACCGTTAAGAAATGCAGCAAATATTTTCATTTATTATAAAAAACAGTAATAGATTACTGTTTTTGCTGCTTTTGGGTATTTCGTTATCCCTTACCATACAATCTCATTCTTTTCATAGGAGTAAAGTCATCAGTTCAGCCAATTTTTTGAGTGGTGGTGTTTATGAAAGAATTAATTCTGTGGAAGAATATCTTCACTTAAAAGAACAAAATGATGAACTTGCAAGAGAAAATGCCAACTTGAAAAGTTTGTTGTTTAAAACTCAAGATTCTGCGAAGATTCCTAATTTAGACAGCCTAAAAGGAGTTCTTCCTAAAGATATCATTGTTTCAAAAGTGATTCATAATTCATATAATGTGTATGAGAATTTTTTAACTTTGAATTCTGGTGCCAAATCTGGTGTTAAGCCTGATATGGGAGTTATTAATAGTCTGGGAATTGTAGGTATTACCGATAATGTATCTGCAAATTATTCTACAGTAATCAGTATTTTGAATGTTAAATCTCAAATTAATGCCAAAATCAAGAATTCAGATCATTTTGGGACCTTGAATTGGGATGGAAAAAATGCAGGTTTTGTACAATTGATTGACGTACCAAGATTAGCCAGTATTCGAAAAGGGGACACTATCGTTACCGGTGGACAATCTGTAATATTTCCTGAAAACATTGGAATTGGTACAATTGATAAAATATTCATCCCTGGTGACAAAACTCATTATTACACTATCAGAGTAAAACTATTTAATGATATGACCAATTTGGGTCATGTTTATATTATAAAATCTGAAAATAGCGAAGAAATTAAAAATTTAGAAAATCAAAGAAAAAAAGATGAATAGCACGTTGTTAGTGAATATTTTTCGTTTTGTGCTCTTATTAGCTTTACAAATTCTAGTTTTTAATAATATGAATTTCGGAGGTTATGTAAGTGCATTCCCTTATATACTTTTCATCATTCTTTACCCTGTAAACGGGAACAAGGCCAATCTGCTTATCGCTAGTTTTTTTCTAGGTTTAATTATGGATTTATTCTGTAATTCAGGTGGTGTCCATGCTACAGCATGCGTTCTTTTGGCTTATTTAAGACCTTACTTTTTTAAATTTTCATTTGGACTCAGTTATGAATATCAAACGATCAAACTAAATGATGTTTTGACACCAGAACGATTTACGTTTATTTTATTGGCAGTTATTACACATCATATTGCCTTATTCTTATTGGAATCTTTTCAAATTACTTTTTTCTTAGACGTTCTACTTAGAACTTTTTTAAGCACACTGTTTACTATTTTAACCTGTATTATTCTTATTTACCTAATAAAGCCAAATAAAAGATGAGAAAAGTCTTGTTGCCAGCTTTAATTATTATTGGTGCATCTTTGTTACTCATACGTGTTTTTTACTTGCAAATTATAGACGATTCTTTTAAACTAAAATCAGAAAATAATGCAATTAAAATCAAATATGATTATCCAGAGAGAGGTTATATTTATGATAGAAATGGAGTGTTATTAGTTGCCAATCAGCCTTCTTACGATATCATGGTAATTCCTAGAGAGTTGCATAATACAGATACTCTGGAGTTTTGTAAATTATTGAATATTACAAAGGATGATTTTATCAAAAGAATAGAAAAAGCAAAAGTATACAGCCCAAGATTACCATCTGTATTTTTGGCTCAATTGAATAAAAATGAGTTTGCTGCTTTTCAAGAAAAAATCAGAAAGTTTGAAGGATTCTATTTTCAAAAACGTGCTTTACGCGATTATGAAGTTAATTTTGGGGCCAATATTTTTGGATTTATAACGCAGGTCAATGATAAACTAATTGAAAAAAATCATTATTATAAAAGTGGTGATTTGATTGGTAAACAAGGTGTTGAGGAAAGTTATGAAAAAATCCTTAGAGGTGTTAAAGGGGTTAAATATTTTCAAAAAGACAAATTCAACCGAGAAATAGGTTCCTATAAAGAAGGGAAATACGATACTATTGCTGTTCAAGGAGAGGATATAAACCTAACTATTGATGCAGAAATTCAAAAGTATGGTGAGCAGTTGATGGTGAACAAACGAGGAGGAATTGTAGCTATTGAACCTAAAACGGGCGAGATTTTAGCGCTTGTAACTGCACCATCCTATGATCCTGGAATTTTGGTCGGAAGACAACGTTCCAAAAATTACACAAAATTATATCATGATTCTATAGCAAAACCGCTTTATGATAGGGGATTAATGGCTGAGTATCCGCCAGGTTCCCCTTTTAAAATTATGACAGGTCTTGTTGGATTACAAGAGGGAGTAATAGACGAAGAAACCACTTTTGTTTGTAATCATGGTTTTTATTATGCCCCAGGCAGATTTCAAAGATGCCATTGTGGTGGTGGTGTACAAAATCTTCATGTTGGTATTTATAAATCCTGTAATGCTTATTTTTCGAATGTGTATTTGAGAACTATTGGGAAATATAAAAAGACTCCTTATGCTGTGGATGTATGGAGTAATCATGTTAAGAGTTTCGGATTAGGTCAATTTATGGGTTATGATTTACCAATAGGTAGAAAAGGAAAGATCCCTACTTCCAAAACTTATAAAAGAATGTACCCTGGTTGGGGCTATAGTGGGAAAACTATTATTTCTAATGCTATTGGGCAAGGGGAAGTATTGATGACTCCAATTCAATTGGCCAATATGATGTCGGCTGTGGCTAATGAAGGCTATTATTATACTCCTCATATTATTAAAAAGATAAAAGGAGAGAAAATCGACCCCAAGTTCACCACGCGACATGTTACAACTATTGACAGAAAATATTTTCCTCCCATGATTAGTGGATTGTTTGATGTTTATAACAGAGGTACTGCTTATGGTTTACGAGTAGAAGGTATTGATATATGTGGGAAAACTGGTACTGCTGAAAATTATGCTAAAATTGATGGAGTGAGGACTAAAATGCAAGATCACTCTATTTTTGTTGCTTTTGCACCAAAGGATAACCCAAAAATTGCTATAGCAGTTTTGGTTGAAAATGGAGGCTTTGGAGCTACAATCGCCGGACCAATCGCTAGCTTAATGATTGAAAAATATTTGAGAAAAAAAATCACGAGAACAGATTTGGAAACTCGAGTATTAAATATCAGTTTACAAAGTCGTTACGCAAAACTTGGTGGCCTTTCAGAAGAAGTAAAAAAACAACTGCGTATTCAAGATTCTATTACAAACAGTAAGATAAAAGCAGCCCAAATATTAGATTCTTTAAAAACCAAAAAACAATAATTCATATCAAATGAAAAATCAAAGTTTATCAAGCAATATTGATTGGATATGTATCATTATCTACATTTTACTTGTGTTTTTAGGTTGGTTGAATATTTATTCTTCTTCATTGTCTTCTACTGAAGGGACTTATGAAAAACAAGCTATATTTATTGCTTTATCTGTTCCTTTGATTTTTATTCTATTGTATATTGATGGCAAATTTTATGAAAAATATGCCAGTATCATATTCGTAATTTCTTTGCTGTCGCTGGTGGGTTTGTTCGCGTTTGGTAAAACTATTGCAGGACAGCGTTGTTGGTATGCAATTGGGAGTTTTACATTGCAGCCCTCAGAGTTTGCAAAAGCGGCTACTTCATTGGCATTGGCCAAATATCTAAGCGACACACAAATAAACTTAAAAGACGTTAATAGACAAGTACAGGCATTGGCTATAGTCTTTTTGCCTGTAATGCTCATCTTACCACAGCCCGATCCAGGAAGTGCTATGATCTACAGTATTTTTATTATTGTTTTGTTTAGAGAAGGATTACCGTCTTGGTATGTATGGACCGGTTTTATAACCATTGTGCTTTTTATGTTAACGCTGGTTTTAGAGCCACAGTACGTTATTTTGATGGCTTTATTGGTTATTGTTCTTGTACATTACAAATCGAGAATAGGAGACCGAAATGTTGTATTGAGTGCTATGCTTTTTGCACTTATATCTGGTTTTGTTTTATCGGTAAACTATGTTTTTACTAATGTTTTTAAGCAACACCATCGCGATCGTTTTAATATATTGTTAGGAAAAGAGGTGGATATGAAAGGTATTGGGTATAATACCAATCAATCTGAGATTGCAGTTGGTTCTGGGGGCTGGTTTGGCAAAGGTTTTCTTGAAGGTACTCAAACCAAAGGAGGTTTTGTACCTGAACAACATACCGATTATATTTTCACTACAGTTGGTGAAGAATGGGGATTTGTTGGATCCTTAGTAGTGATTGGCCTTTTTACTGGTTTATTTCTTAGAATAATCTATCTTGCCGAAAGACAGAAAACCAAATTTAGTAGAGTATATGGTTATTGTGTTGCGGGAATATTATTCACACACTTTTTTGTAAATATTGCTATGGTTGTTGGAGTTTTTCCAACGATTGGAGTTCCATTACCTTTCTTTTCTTATGGGGGATCAGGTTTGTGGGGATTCACCATTTTACTGTTCATTTTTATTAAAATGGATGCCAATAAAGTAAATGAGTGGTAAATCATTCTAATTAAATCTCCTTTTTTAGCTAAAATCTTATTTCTTTATCTTTTATAGGTTTATCTATTAAACCTTTATGGGAAAACTGTGTCCTATATCTTTTTATCAGGAGATAAAGGCTTTCTGTCTTTAACTTTTACCCATTTGTATATTCAATTTTCGAAGCAGAAATGTTAATTATACTTTTGAAAGTGATTCCAATATGGAAACGCTTGGTGCAGTTATCTTTTATTCGGTGCCAGTATAAAAGGGAGTTCAATTATTAATTAGGAGCAGAAAGATTAGGTTTTTTTGCCAATATCGTCCCGTTTTCCGTTGCAATCTTTTTTGTCTAGTCTCGTCCAAAAAGGCGAGACTAGACAAAAAAGGATTTTCACTTCAACCGGGGCTAAGAGTTAGCATTTTGCCTTTTTGTCATTATCTAAAAAATAAAAATTATGATGGTTTTTATACGCTTCATAATTCAAATAATAATATATGAAAAAATTAGTTCTCACTTTCGCATTGGCAATAACAGCAATCCAAATGCAAGCCCAAGAATTTCAGGGGATGGCAGTTTATGAATCTAAGACCAGTACGGCGGATTTTAAAAATCGAATGCCAGGAAATAGGGATATTACTCCGGAAATGCAAAAGAACATGGAAGAACGAATGAAAAAAATGTTCGAGAAAACATTTATACTCAATTTCGACAAATCAGGCTCTATTTATAAGGAAGAAGAAAAGCTGGAAGCGCCAGGACAAGAAGGAGGCGGTGGAGGAATGCGTATGATGAGTTCGATGATGGGCGGAGGAGGAACTTTTTATAAAAATGTAAAGAGTAAATACTATACCGTTGATAAAGAATTTATGGGAAAAGAATTTTTGATCAAAGATTCACTTCCCGATTTGAAATGGAAAATGGAGACGGAGACTAAAATCATTGGAGGATATAATTGTTTTAAAGCAACTGCAGTTCGACCAGTTAGTAAAACCGATTTTAGAAACTTTAGGCCTAAAAATGAGGATAAACCAGAGGCAGGAAAACCAGAAGATAAAAACAAAAAAACTTCTTTCATGTCTGATTTGGAGATGCCAAAAGAGATTACGGTAACTGCTTGGTATACCCCTGAAATTCCAGTCAATCAAGGGCCAGAAAGTTATTGGGGTTTACCTGGCTTGATATTGGAAGTCAACGATGGAAAAACTACTATTTTATGCTCTAAAGTAGTGTTGAATGTTAAGGATAAAGCTCAAATTAAAGAAGCTACAAAAGGAAAAGTGGTTTCTCAACAAGAGTACGATGATATCGTGGTTAAAAAGATGGAGGAAATGAGAGAAA
>NZ_DASTTN010000208.1:0-4799 GCF_035760125.1 Flavobacterium sp. | reverse complement strand
TCAAATTATTGCGGTGAAAATGATGATTATTGAGGTAGTTTTAGAATTTATAATATCTTTATAGTGTTGTGTCATTTTGTTCCAATATACCATTGAATCCTAAATTTTAGAAATAAAAAAAGCAACTCAATTGAGAGTTGCTTTAATAAGTATGTTTCTTTCCCTTATTTGAAGTTGAAACCAAAGATAGCACCTAGTCCAAATTGATAAGAATAGGCATAATCCTGTACTGCAACAGGTCCCCAGTATCCCCAATATGTATCAGTACCAGCTGCAGCAACAGTTGATATAAGATTAGCTTGAAGACTAATTGAAACAATAGAAGCAGTTTTTATTTTTACTCCTCCCTTGATTTCCCATGCAAAGTTGGTATCACTTCCGCCATATGGACCTTCAGTAATCGACATACCAATTCCTCCTCCTAAATAGGGAACCGCATTATTTCCATTATCAAAATAATGATTACCTCCTATTAAGATATAGTTGAAAGCTCCGTCACCATCTACATCGTCAATGATACCAGGCACATCAACCTTCATTGATGTGTCAAGTCTTAAATATTTAAGCTCAATAGAAGTTGACTTTTGGGGAAAAAATTCTAATCCCGCACCATAAGTAAGACCATCTCCGATTTTTATGTGTCCATAATCAAAATTTACGTTGTTAGAAAAAGTGTAACTTCCATAAACATCTAACACAACTGATCCTCTATCTTGAGCCATCATACCTGCTGAAAATAAAAAAGCGATTAGTAAAAAACTGTAATTTTTCATAATTTCTATGTTTTGTTTGTTCCTAACAAATATAGATAAAAAATCAAAAGGATTACAAATTATATGTTAATTCATACTTGTAAAAACAAAAAAAGTATTTAAGTGTTAGCTAGTTATAATGTTTTTTGGTTTTTTAAGGTTTAGATAAAAAAAAATAACTCGTAAGAATTGTTTTTTTTAAATCAAATGAAGTTTTAATCAATTATCATTTCCGGAATTTCACCTTCGATGATTAAATCGGCTTCTGTCGAAGCTATGATGTGTTCTACAGTCACTCCCGGTGCTCTTTCCAATAGTTTAAAACCTTTTGGCGTGATTTCCAAAACGGCCAATTCAGTAACCACTTTTTTCACGCAGCCTACACCCGTCAACGGCAAGGTGCATTTTTTTAATATCTTGGACTCTCCCGCTTTGTTGACATGCATCATTGCTACGATAATATTCTCTGCAGATGCTACAAGATCCATTGCTCCACCCATTCCTTTGACCATTTTTCCTGGGATTTTCCAGTTGGCAATATCTCCATTTTCGGAAACTTCCATAGCGCCCAGGATGGTCAAGTCAACATGCTGTCCGCGGATCATTCCAAAGCTGGTTGCTGAATCAAAAAAAGAAGCTCCTGGCAAAGTGGTGATGGTCTGTTTTCCCGCATTGATGATATCGGCATCTTCATCGCCTTCAAAAGGGAAAGGTCCCATGCCCAGAACACCATTTTCGCTTTGAAATTCGACATCAATTCCTTTCGGGATATAGTTGGCGACCAAAGTGGGAATTCCGATTCCTAAATTTACGAAATAACGGTCTTTTAGTTCTTTTGCAATTCGTTTTGCAATTCCTATTTTATCTAATGCCATGTGTTTTTATTTTTTTAAATCTAAAAAAATTGAAAAAAATTGTCAATTCTCTAAGGTCTGATATCTATTTTCTTTATTCTAATTTCTGAAATCTGCGGTCTGTAATCTAAAATCTATTCTCTTTTTCTGGTTGTGCGTTGCTCAATCCTTTTCTCATACTTTTTCCCTTGGAAGATGCGTTGCACTAAAATCCCAGAGATGTGAATTTGGTTGGGGTCTAATGTCCCAGCTTCAACCAATTCCTCTACTTCAGCCACGGTTATTTTTGCCGCGCCGCACATGCATGGATTGAAATTTCTGGCTGTTCCTTTGAAGATAAGATTGCCTGCAGTATCGCCTTTCCAGGCTTTTACTATTGCAAAATCGGCTTTGAAAGCGTGTTCCATAATGTGCATTTTGCCATTGAATTCACGGACTTCTTTGCCTTCGGCTACTTCGGTTCCATAACCGGCGGGTGTGAAGAAGGCTGGAATGCCAGCTTGTGCTACACGACATCTTTCTGCCAAAGTTCCTTGTGGGATGAGGTCTACCTCAAGTTCTCCAGAAAGCATTTGGCGTTCGAATTCGGCATTTTCACCGACATAGGAAGAAATCATTTTTTTGATTTGCTTTTTTTGCAAAAGCAAACCAAGTCCAAAATCATCTACTCCTGCATTATTTGAAATGCAGGTTAGGTTTGTGGTTTCTTTTTGAACCAATTCGGCGATGGAGTTTTCGGGTATGCCACACAATCCGAACCCACCAAGCATGAGGGTCATTCCGTTTTCAATTCCTTGAAGTGCTTCTTGAACGGTATTTACTTTTTTGTTAATCATAATAATTCTTTTATAACTATATCGATTTCGTTTTTTGTTTTTAAAAATTAAAGCATTTCGGTTTTCTGTGAAGTATTATTATTTAATGTATTAAAAAAGGAACCTCAATTGAAAAAAATGAATTTATAAGGCAAATTTAGTAAAATAATCACATTAATTTGTTTTCATGATTTTTTATTAAAAGGGATATTTTTTTTAATAGATATGATAAATATAAAACTTGATGATTAGCAGTAATTTTGGGTGAGGGATAGAAGCTAGCTACCAAAGTAGCGCGAATAGCCCGACAGCAGCTGGAGAAAAGGGTAATGACGACAAAGTTGCTAGCCCTTTTTTTCAGCTGGTGGCATCCCCTAATTGTTTTGCATTGCACTAACCACCAAATCATCCACCGAAACAGTACGACTGATATGACCCAAAAGCATTTCGAGTCCCTCGGCACGAAGGCTGTCCCGGACTTCGGAGCGGGCTTCGGCAATTTTTAGGGATATATTCCTTGCTTTCAAATCGAAAAAAAGATGTTTTAAAAATCGGGCTCCTGCAATATCGATGCGGGGAGAGGAATTAAGATCTAATATAACTGTTTTCAAGTTGTCGGCTTCACTGTAGATTTTTCCCCAAATCTGCTCTTTGATGTATTCGGCATTAAAATAGAATATGGACGATTCAATCCGAACAAGTAGTACGCCATCTATTTTTTCATTGTCTGGATGCCTTTCTATGTCGGTATAGCGTTTGGTTCCGGGTATTCTGCCCAAGAAAGCGACGGTTGGCTTTGAGGCTGCTTTTATTAACAGCAACAAAGTTACCATTGCCGCCAGTAAAACCCCTGTTAAGATTCCCCAAATAAGTACGGCGACAAGTGCAATCATAGCAACAAAAAATTCCTGTCTATCTATTTTATAGAGATGTTTGATTTCCTGTAAATCAAAAAGTCCTCTAATGGCTACCAACACTATGGATGCCAAAATTACGGTAGGCAAATTTTGAAGGAATCCTGTTAAAAACAATAGACAGAAAGCAATTGTTGCCGAGGCGAATATTAACGATAACGGTGTTTTGGCGCCCGCAGTATCATTTACGGCAGACTGCGATAATCCTCCGGCAACGGGATAGCCCTGACCAAATGCTACAGCTGCATTGGCAACTCCAAGCGCCAGTAATTCTTGGCGAGGATCAATGACGTAGCCGTTTTTTTGTGCTAATGTTCTTCCTGCTGAAACGCTTTCGATATATGATAATAAAAAGCAGGCCATGGCGAGGGGCATTACGCCATCTACATCGCTAATCCGAAGCGAGGGCAAATGAAATTCAGGTAAACCTGTTGGTATGGTGCCAACTGTATTGAATCCATCATGTCCCAATGGTGTTGTCGAAATGAGGATTATTGATAAAACGACTATCAAAATTGCAATTGGTCGTCCCGGTGCCATTTTTTCGCCCACAATCAATATGATTATAGCAGCAATACCAAAAATAAAAACGGCAGTATTCATGTCCGGTATTTGATGGAAAATAGTGATAATGCGATCAATAAAATTATCGCCGCCGCCTTTTACGCCAAATAATTTAGGCAATTGGGTCAAGCCAATGGTTATAGCAGCACCGGCTTTGAATCCCACCAAAACGGTTTCGCTGATAAAATTGATGATACCACTTAAACGCAAGAGATAAGCCAGTATTGCCATTCCTGCAAAAACAAGAGCTGTGAGTGAGGCAATATCCGCCCAGCGCTGAACATCGCCGTTTGCCATATCAGTAATGGTGGTTCCAATCAATAAGGAAATCGCCGATGTTGGACCTATGGCGAGTTGCTTACTGGTTCCCAACAAGGAATAAAACAAGCCGCCAATGAGGTAGCCATAAATACCATATTGGGGAGGAAGTCCTGCAAGGGTTGCGTAAGCGAGTGATACTGGAATTCCATAGGCAGCCAGAGTTATTCCGGCTACAAAGTCGCTTTTTAAGGTTTTGGTATTGTATGCTGCAATCCATGCAGAAGGTGGAAAAAGGGTAGAAGTCATAAGCTCTTTTTAGTGATTAGTGGCTAGTTCTTAGTGATTAGCTTTTTTGGTAGTGATTTTGAAAATAAGTCTTTTGGAATTGTGCTCTAGACTAATCACTTTTTGCTAATTACTATGGACTAATTAATCTTCCTCGTCCAATAATGTTTTTTTGACAGCATTTAATTCGGCTATTTTTTCTGCACTCACTTTTGGGTATTCTAAATCCATTTCTTCTAGTGCCGTTATGATTGCCGATGCAATGGCAATACGGGCATAGGATTTATTATCGGCAGGAATCACATACCAAGGAGATTTTTTGGTAGAGGTGTTTTTTATTAATTCTTGATAGGC